>JACRGP010000140.1 GCA_016217765.1 Nitrospinota bacterium
ACCACAGTTCGCGCAACGACGGGGTGAAAAAACCGGACCCCGCCAGCTCCTCCAGCGAGTTGTCCTTCAGCCACGTCGCGTTCAGGTACATGATCTCGACGTCGAGCGAATAGCTCTCCGCCAAATCCGTCGCCAGCTCCATGTCGATCCTGCGATTGGAGAGGTCAAGGGTTTTTCCGTCCTTGCTCAGGCCTTTTTTGATCCACTTGCGGAGTATGGAAAAACTATCGTCCATAAATTATTTGTCGAGGGGAAATACGGATTGCCCGTCGCCACGCCGGGGCTTCCCCGGCGGCACGCTGGCCGGCGACCGCGCCGGGGCGAGATGGCCAAGCCCAGAATGCCCTCGACGATCTCCGTTCGCCATCCGAGTCGGGCCCGTTGGCTCCAGCGGCACGCTGGCCGGCGACCGCGCCGGGGCGGGATAGCCAAGCCGAGAATGCCCTCGACGATCTCCGTTCGCCATCCGAGTCGAGCCCGTTGGCTCCAGCGGCACGCTGGCCGGTAAAAGGTTTGCGGTTGTGGATCAAAACTTTCATTTTAGCGATGTCCGGCTAAAAGTAAAGGGATAATATTGGGCCGCGCGGTGTTATCATCTTACCCCATGAAACGCTTTTTGCCATGGGTCTGCCGGGGGTTACGGCCCCGGGCGCCGCTGATATTCCTTGCCGGGACGCTCGCCCTTTTATCCGCCTGTTCCGAGGGCGGCGTATCGCCGGGAAAGGAGCGGGCCTTCCGGATGGCCATCGGCTCGGAACCCCCGACGCTGGATTGGTCGCTGGCCACGGACGGCGTTTCGTTCGACATCGTCGCCAACCTCATGGAGGGGTTGACCCAGTATGACGCCGACCTGCAACCGGTCCCGGCGGTGGCCCGAAAGTGGGAGTTTTCGGAGGAGGGGAAAGTAATTACGTTTTACCTCCGCGACGACGTCCGCTGGACCGACGGGAAACCGGTGACGGCGAGGGACTTCGAATACTCCTGGAAACGCCTGCTGAGTCCCGCCACGGCGGCGCAGTACGCCTACTTTCTGTTCGACGTGGAAAACGCTTACGAATACAATTCCGGCAAGGTCAAGGACTGGTCCGCCGTGGGGGTGAAGGCGATTTCCCCGACCGTCCTGCAAGTCCGGTTGAAACGCCCGGTGGTCTACTTCCCCAGCATCGCCACGTTCATGGTGACTTTTCCGCAAAGAGAGGATATCATCGCCCGGTACGGCGACCGCTGGACGGACCCCGGCAAGATCGTGACCAACGGCCCGTTCGTCCTCGACGAGTGGAAGCACGAATACAAGCTCGTCCTCAAGGCCAACAAGGACTATTATGGGCCTCAAGCCAGCGTGGCGCTGGAGCCAAATGGCTCGACCCGGATGGCGCCGGGCAAACGCCCGGAGGCAACGCCGCCTCGGCGCAAGCGCGAGGCGGAACTGTCTGCGGCGGCACGCCGCCCGGTCAAAATCGACAAGGCGGTCATGTACATCGTCCGGGAGGCCACCACCTCGCTGACCCTGTACGAGACCGGGGAACTGGACATGACCGCTCTGCCGCCGGTAGCCATCCCGTCGTACAAAAACAATCCGGAATACGTCCATCTCCCGTTGTTGCGAGGTTACTATTACGGGTTCAACGCGCGGAAACCGCCGTTCGACAACGCGCTGGTACGGCGGGCATTCGCCCTCGCCATCGACCGGTCGCGCATCCCCGAAATCCTGCAGGGGGGCGAAATCCCCTCGGCGTCGTGGATCCCCAAGGGGATGTTCGGGTACAATCCCGCGATCGGTTCCCGGTTCGACCCGGAAAAGGCCCGCGCGGCCCTGGCCCAGGCGGGGTATCCGGGCGGCAAGGGCCTGCCGCCCATCATGGCCGTATACAACAGCGACCCCAACAACCGGCTCATCGCCGAATTCATCCAGGACCAATGGAGGAAACATTTGAACGTCAGCGTCGAATTCGAAAGCCAGGAATGGAAGGTGTTCCTTGACCGGTTGCGGGTGGACCCGCCGCAGATCTTCCGCCTGGGCTGGGGGGCGGATTTCCCCGACCCGGACAATTTCATGAACCTCTTCACCTCCGCCAGCGGCAACAACCGCGCGCACTGGGAGAACCCGGAATACGACGAACTGGTGGCCCGCGCGGCGGCGGAACCCGATCCCGGGAAGCGGCGCGGCCTGTATGACGAAGCCCAGGTCCTGTTGACCGAGACCGAGGTCCCGATCGTTCCCCTGTTCATCCACGCCCAGAACCGGCTCGTCAAACCCTACGTGAAGGGAATGCAATTGAACGCCATGGAAATTTTGAGCCTCAAAAGCGTCGAACTGGAAACGCCACAATAAAAAATGGAAATGGAACTGGAAGACGCCGCGGCGGCCCAACGGGTGGTCAAGAACTCCATCTGGCTGTTCCTTTCCGAAACCGTGTCCAAACTGCTGGCCCTGCTGTTGCAGATCGTCGCGGCGCGGTATTTGGGAAACAAGGGGTTCGGGATTTTCTCCTTCGCGTTTTCGGCCGCGGGGATTTTGATGATCTTCGCCGACTCCGGGATCAACATCTTCCTGACGCGCCAGATCGCCCGCGAACCGGACCGCCTGCGCGATTATCTCCACAACGCGATGGTCCTGAAAGGCGGGCTGACCCTGGCGGTGATGGCGGTCCTCGCCGCCATCCCGGCGGTTTCCGCCCTCGACGAGGAAACCCGGCTGACCCTGTGGGCCATCGGCATGGGACTTCTCGTCAACGGCTACGCCGACCTGTATATTTCCGCGTTCCGGGCCTTCGAGGAGATGCGGAGCGTGTCTTTATTGTCGATGGTCCAGCGCGGCCTGTTTTTTTTGTTCGGGGCGGCGGTCCTCCTGGCGGGTTACAAAACGGTCCCGCTCGCGGTTTCTTTTTTGTCCGTTTCCATAATTGCCCTGGTCCTGGTGCGGTGGCGGTTCGGCGTCGTTTTCGGCGGAGGGAAAGGCGCGCTCGACCCGGAACGTATTCTGGAGATTTTTCACAGGGCCCTGCCCATCGGCGCGGTCGTCCTTTTTTCCTATGTCTATTTCCGCATCGACACCGTCATGCTGTACTACCTCCGGGGAGAAGCGGAGACGGGGTTGTATTCCGCCGCGTTCAAGCTGACGGAGGCCCTTTTGCTGATGTTCGACAGCGTCCGGAGCGCCTTGTTCCCGCTCCTGTCCAAGACCTTCGGAGACCGGGACGACCGGTTCCGCGGGATCTGGCGCGAATCGCTCCGCTACCTGCTCATCCTCGGCATTCCGCTGGCGTTGGGGACGGCCGTGTTGTCGGGCCGGCTGGCCGCGCTGTTCTACGGTTTCGATTTCATAAAGTCGGGGGAGGCCTTGAGCGTTTTGGGGCTGACCCTGCCGTTGCTGGCGCTGAACAACCTGGCGTCGTTCATCCTCGTTTCCGCGAACCGGACGGGGGCGATCCTCAAAGCCGCGGCAACGGGGACCGTCTTCAATATCGCCTTGAACTTCCTCCTCATACCCGCTTGGGGTTCCCTGGGGGCGGCGGTATCGACTTGTTTGACGGAAATCCTCGTATTTGGTCTATACTATAAAACCGTCGGCGAGGTCTGCGGCCGCGCCGGCATCCCGTCGCTGGCCTGGCGGCCCGCGACGGCGGGCGGCGGCCTGGTCGCGGTCTTATGGGCGCTGTCTCCCCTCCCGTTGCTCCCGTTGGCGGCGGCGGGGGCGGCAACCTACGCCGGTCTATTGATCGCCTTGCGGACGTTCGCCGAACAAGACTACAAAGTAATGCGCGGCATTTTCAACCGCGGATGAATTTTACCCCTTCCGGCATGCATTCCCAAACACTGGATTTATCCATCGTCGTCGTCAATTACAACTCCCGGGACCATCTGCGGAAATGCATCCGCTCCATCAAGGACTCCGCCCGCGGCTTTACCTACGAAGTCATCGTCGTGGACAACGCTTCCTACGACGGAAGCGCGGAGATGATGCGCGCGGAATTCCCCGACATTCGCCTCATTGCCAACAAGGACAACGTCGGCTTCTCAAGAGCCAACAACCAGGGAGCCCGCGTTTCGCGGGGGAGATATGTCCTGTTGCTCAACAACGACACGCTGGTCCTGCCCGAAGCTTTAAAGACCATGACTACCATCATGGACGGCAATCCGGGGATCGGCCTTCTGGGGTGCCGCCTGCTAAACACCGACGGGACCCTGCAACAATCGTTTTACACAAAAATCGGCTTCGTGAACGACTTTTTCAGGAAATACCTCGTCAACCTGTACGAAAAGCGCAAGAACCCGATCGTCGGCAAATACCTGGAATGGAGGCACTCCAAACCCCGCGAGGTGGGCATGATCAAGGGGGCGTGCATGTTCCTGCGGCGGCAGGCTTTCTTCGACATCGACCTGATGGACGAAAACTTCTTCATGTTTTTCGAGGAGGGGGACTTGAGCCTGCGCATCAAACGGCTCGGCTGGAAAATCTTCTACACTCCGGAAGCCGAGATCGTCCATTTCGGCGGGGTGAGCACGGCCGCCAACAGCTACAAATCCGAGGTGGAATACCGCCGGAGCCAGCTCTATTTTTACCAGAAACATTACGGCAGAGGGACGCTCGCCCTCATAAAAGTTTATCTGTACTGCAAATTGTTCAAAAACCATGGCTGGTGTTTTTTAACGGACTGGCTGGGTTTCAAAAGCTCAAAAACCTCGGAGGAAATCAAACGCTTCAACGACGATGTCCTTGCCATCATCCGGAGTTTCAAATAAAAGACCGCCTGACAAAATAAAGTCCTCATAACTTCCTCCCCCTTCCAGGGGAGAGCTTTGCATAAGGGCATCTCTAAAAATTGCGTTTTTCTTGAATCCAACCGGTTCTGAAAAGTTGTAGTTGCCCAATTTATTGGGCTTTTGAAGCGCCTGATGAATCAGGCAACTACAATTTTTAGAGATGCCCATAAGTAATAAAGCCAACTATAACTCGGCCCAAACACCCTATTATGATGTCGCCCTGAGCTTGTCGAAGGGCGTTGGTCATGCTTCGACTGGCTCAGCATGACATATGCAAGGGAGGGGAGTTATTTGAGCGTCAAGTCGAAAGGCTTTCGGGGTTATGCCGTCCCGCTCAATAGCGCCCGGGCCGCCTCCGCCGCTTCCTCCGCGGTGATGGAGTTGAGACAGGTCATGTGATCGCATTCCGGAAACCGGCCGTCGTCGTAGCAGGGGGAGCATTCGACCCGCTTGTACAATACCGAGTGGCGCGGCCCCAGGGGGGCCTGCACGCTCGGGTTGGTCGGCCCGAAAAAGGACAACGTGGCGATTCCCATGGCTTCGGCGATGTGCAGGGGCCCGCTGTCGTTTCCGATATACAACCGGCAACGCCGGAAAACCGAGGCCATCTCGCCGTAACTGAGGTCCGTCGCGTCCACGCAGTCGGGACAATCGGACAAGATGCGGTCGGCCAGGTCCCTCTCGTCCCGGCTTCCGAAAAGGACGATTCGACAGGAAGGCGGAAGTTTCTTGATGAGGAGGACATAGTTGTCCGCGGGCCACCGTTTGGTAGGCATGAAGAGCTTGGCGTTTTTCCCGCCCCCCGGACCGACGCCGACCACGCATTCGCCCTCGCGGATGCCGTGCCGGCGGACGAACTCCTCCAGGAACCGGTCCTCCTCCTCCGAAAGGTAGTAAAAACTTTTTTCGTAAACCGCGGGGACGCCCGCCGCCCGCAACAAATCGAGATAGATTTCCCGCTCGTTGCGTCCGCGGGCGGGGACCACCCGGTCGGTCAGCAGTATCCCCTCTCGCCCGCGGGCAAACCCCACCCTCCGGCGCGCCCCCGACAAAAAGGCGAGGAGGTTGAACGGCCACGCCCGGTGCAGGACGAAAACCCAGTCGAACGACTCGCGCCGCAACCGGGGGACGATCCGCAGGACTTCCCTCAGCCTGGCGCCCAACCCTCCGCGGTAGATGGCCGCGTCGTCGGCCAGGACCAACCGGTCGAAAACGGGATGCCGTTCGAGGACGCGGCCATAGGTCTTCCCCGCGAGCAAAACGATTTCCGCCTCTGGGAAACGCCGCCGCAGGGCGTCAAAGAACGCCGAGGCCATGACCAGGTCGCCCATCGCCCCCAGCTTGACGACCAATATCTTCCGCGGACGATCGAAAGCGCTCATTATTTTTTCAATTCGCCGGAGAATTTTTCCGCGCCATTGCCGGCCTTCGCGCCGAACTTTTGGATCTCGTCCCCCGCTTTTTGACTCGCGCTTTCCACTTCATCCGCCGCGGTTTTCAAGGAATCCTTGAAGTCCTCGGTCAAGGTGTCGGCGGCGTCGCAACCGGCGAAAACCGACAAAAAAACCGCCAGCGCGACGACCTTGGAGCGCGTAACAAAATGAGGTGTTCCATAACGTCCTCCCCCTTGAAGGGGGAGGGTGACCAGCGTGAACGCTGGACCCGACGCCGCCTCAGGCTAACGCCGAGGCGGAGACCGCGTTCCGGC
>JACRGP010000139.1 GCA_016217765.1 Nitrospinota bacterium
CTGACGCCGAGGGCGGCCGGCGTGACGCCGGATTCGTTATCGCCCCGGCGCAAGCGCGGGGCGGCATTGCCCACCGGGGGCGTCCCCGGCGTCATCGCCGCGTTGCCTCCGGGCGCTTGCCCGGCTTTTCACCCCCACCTGCCCTCCCCCGTCAAGTGGGAATGATGTCAGACCGAATCCCCCCGTCCGTCGCGCCGGTATGGGGAACGTCCGGTAGCCGGACAAGCCCGCAACGCCATGTCGGGGGAAAGCGAGGCGCGGCCGTTGAGCATGGCCGACAACGTGGGCCTGGTCACGTCAAGAATCCCGGCGGCCTTGGGGAAAGATCGAGAGGCTCGATCACTTCCATCCTGACGAACTGTTCCGGATGGGCCGGACGCGCCATGCGTATCTGGTATTGTCTCCCTCTTGATGGCGGTCTTCATAGTCCAGATCATGGTTTTTATCATAGGCGACAAAAAAAGGGCTTACAGGAAACCTGTAAACCCTTGAAAAATGGCGCGCCTGACTGGAGTCGAACCAGCGACCTACGGATTAGAAGTCCGTTGCTCTATCCAACTGAGCTACAGGCGCGTTCTGGCTTGTTGCGATTGTCTTGCGTGATTTCGCGGGCATTATATCATACATATTTTCTTAATTCCCGGACAAGGAAAGAATCCCCCCATCCCCCTTCGTCAAAGAGAGATTTGCATAAGTCTTGCCGGTTGGGCGGATTCAGACCGAAGAGACGAGTCATAGCAGACGCCAGAGCGCTGTAATTTATTGTCATTGCGAGCGGAGGAGCGAAGCAATCCAGAGGTCCTGGCTCGCCACGCCGCCCAGTGTGCCGCTGGACCCAGTGGGCTTAACCCGGATGGCGAATGAGCGTCATCGAGGGCAATCCGAGCTTGGCCAGTTGCCCCCACGGCGAGTGGGCGGCTCGCGATGACGTTTTACCCTGTCATTTTTTATACAGAAGTCAATAACTCCTCTGCCCGCCAGAACGGCCCAAACGACATGAAGTTAAGAAGAGACCGCCTTCCCCCCTACTTCTTTTCACGTTTTCCCTTGACCCAATGTATCCAACAGGATACATTTAAAACATGAACGAGTTCACGGAAATCGAGTTTTATGAAAGCGGATCAGGCTCGTCTCCTTTTGTGAAATGGTTCAATTCGTTAAAGGATATAAATGCGAAAGCCATTATAGCCTCCCGTTTGGACAGGTTGAAATTGGGAAATTGGGGCGATTGCAAATATTTGGGCAATGGACTTCACGAGTTGCGGATCGCATTTGGACCCGGTTACAGGGTTTACTTTACGAGGAAAAATGGCAAAGTCGTGATTATTCTGGCTGGCGGACATAAAGGGACCCAAGGCCGGGACATCGAAAAATGTTTGAAGATTTTGAAAAAAGAATTTGGAGGGCAAAAATGAAAACCCTGTCGCACGATGCATTTTTAGCGGAATACCTCGCAAAACCCGAAAACGTCACCGCCTATTTGAATGCCGCCTTGCAGGACGACGATCCGCGGGTATTCCTTCTCGCCCTGAAACACGTTGCGCAGGTCTATGGAGGCGGGATGATGGCGGTGGCGAAAAAAGCGAAGCTTGGCAGAGAAAGCCTTTACAAGACCCTGTCCGGCAAAAGATATCCGAAGATCAACAGCATCAATTCGCTTTTGGGAGCCATGGGATTGGCGATCGAAATAAAACTCAAAAAGACAAAACAAAGGAAAAAGGCCGTGGCCTAGCAGGACCGCAAGCGTGTCAACCCAGCTTCCCGCCTGATCAAAGCGCATCTGAGCGCCATAAGGTCAAGAAGAGGCCATGCCTCCCTTGATATTATTATAAATAATTTCCGATAAAAGCTGGGACGTGTGTAAAACCAACCGCAATAGAAGCATAAAATCTATGAACACCGTTGTGCACAGTATATGGATAATCGCCGGTTTCCTTAGTTTGTATTTCAATTGGTGGAATAGGAGCAGAATTTCTAATCCCTTCCAAAATACGGATCATGCGATCTTTTTTAAACAGCAATATACCTTCTGCCCGTTTAGGCGACTCTATAGACAAAAGAGGAATGATTTTGAAAACAATATTTCCATCCCAGTGCCACTGACCCCTTTGGGGAAAAGCCTTGTTTCGAGGACAAAAACCATTCATACCCGCTTCTGACCACCACTGACCATCTATCTCAAATGTTCCCGAGTTATTTGGATAATGAAATAACATAAAATGGATCAAGTCATTTTTTGACTTCAAGGAACGCGCCCAGTAGCGGAGCAGAAATTTACGAACTCGGGCTCAGGCGGGATTTCAGTTGCTTGATGCGGAAGCGGGCTTCGTCGGCGGAAATGAACCCCATGTCGGAATCGTTCTGGAGCATGGACATCTCGAATTCCAGGGCCTCGCGCACGGCCTGCCGGTAGCTCTGGCCGGGCTCCGCGTCGAAGGTCACGACGCGGGTGTTGAACCGATGCGGCCGGGCTTCCTCCAGCAGGGCGTCGATGGTCGCCGGGTTGATGCCGCCGCCGACGGAAACGGGAATGTTCCTGGAGCCGATGAGTTCCGCCGCGCGCTTCACGACGGTCAATACGGTAGGATGCGTGACGGGTTTCTTCATGGACCGCGACAGGTCGCTCGTACCGATGGTGATCTCGTCGAGCGCCTCGGCGTAGGGGCAGTCCAGCACCTGTTGCAGATTTTCCGCGGCGGTTACGGTTTCTATGTTGATATGCTTCTCCAGCCCTTCGAACTGCATGGGCGTGGTGAAATCCCTGAGCGCCTCCATGAAGTTTTCCAGTCCGAAGGGGGATTCGATCATGGGGGCGATCAGCCCTTCGACCTTGAGGGCCAGCAGTTGTTTGATGTCGTTGCGGGCGTTGGGTCCGCCGATCTTGACGATCGTGGGGAGAACGCCTTCGCCCGTCTCCTTCCAGAAACGGATCTGTTCCAGGCTCATCCCGGCGTCCTCGGTGGACAACTTGAGGCTGGAGGCGCCGAACTGTTCTTTCAGTTTGCGCAGGCTCTCGACCAGGGGACCGCGGGGGTCCGCGCCGGCTCCCCTTCCCTTGACCACCTTGAAAACGGCCGTTTTGGATTTCATCTCCGTTCTCCCTTCGTGTCGCGGACGATGACGGACGGGTCGATGGAGGCCACGCCGGCGCACCCGGTGAGCACCATCGCCTTTTTCAACTCGTCGGCTTTTTGTTTGAGGTAAAACTCCACCCCCGCCTGCCCCGCGCCGAACGCGGCGATGCAGACCGGCCTGCCGATCAGGACGGCGTCGGCCCCCAAGGCCAGCATCTTGAGGATGTCCACCCCTTCGCGTATCCCGCCGTCCACGAGGACCTTGACCCTGCCGCCGACGGCGCTGGCGATCTCCGGAAGGACGTCCGCCGTCCCCGGCATAAAGTCCATGACCCGCCCGCCGTGGTTGGAAACCACGATGGCGTCGGCGCCCGCCTCGATGGCCGCCATGGCGGACTCGACGTTCATGATGCCTTTCAGGATGAAAGGGACGGAGAGATGACGTTTCAACTCCTTTAAATCCTCGACGGTCTTGGGGCCCACGCTCTGGCCCTTCAGGGCCATCGTCTTGAAGGAAGCCGCGTCGATATCGATCCCCGCTGCGATGCACCCCGCGTCCTGCGCGGCCTGGAACCGCTTGATGATGTCCATGTTGAACTCGCGCGGCTTGAAAATCGGGATGCCCAGCCCGCGCCGTTTCTTGATCGCTTCCAGTCCAATGAGGTACTTGTTGGGGCTGGCGCCGTCGCCCACCATGCCCAGCGTCCCGCAGGCGATGCATCCGTCGAGGACGGCTTCGGCGTATTCCTTCTCGTCCATGCCGCCGGCCAAGTTCGTTTCCATCCCCGTGATGGGGGCCGCCAAAACCGGGATCGAAAGCTTCTGGCCGAACAGGCTGAGGCCCAGGTCCGGGTTCTTCACGTTGTGGATGGTGCGCAGGTTGATCTTGTACCGCGCCAAGGCTTCGAGATTGACGGTAAAGGAACTCCCCGTGCCGATGCCGCCGATGCCGGGGACCTTCCCGGCGCACTCGACCCCGTCGCAGACGGGGCAGGCCTTGCACGCCGCGTAGAATTTCCGGCGGGCGTTGTTGCGGATGATGTCCCACGTCAGGACGCCGGACGGGCCGACGTCGATCTGGATGACCTGCCGGGCGAGGTCGTTGATATGGATCGCCTCCTCGCGCGTTTTCGCGACGGTGATCACGTAGCCCGCCTTCCCCAGGTTGCTCTTCAAGTCGGAGACGGAATCGCCGGGCTCCTTGAGCAGGATCACTTCCTTCACGCCCTTGATCTTGCGGGCCTCGTCCACCCCGCGGATCGACAGGATCTTGCCCGGCGGGGGGATCAAGGCGCGTTCGGCGGAGACAAGATTCGTTTTCGGTTTCAGGTCCGCCGGCGCCTGCCCGAGAGCGATCTGTATGGCCGCCTTGTACAGGTTGACGCCGGACGACAAGGGATAGGTGTAGGCCGACATCCAGCCGCCGCTCAACCGGGCGGCGATCTCGACGATCCGCGCGCCGTTGCCGGCGATCTTGACGTCGCCTTTCGCGGCCCCCATGTTGATCCCCAAGGCCCGGATGGCGGCCATGAACATGTCCGACGCCATCCGCAATTGTTCATCCGGCAGGTCCGAGGGCATGGTGTGCCCCACCTCGACAAAATAGGGCGACCGTTCGATGATGCGGTCGGCGATCCCGGTTATCGTGATTTGGTCGTTGTAGATCAAGGCGTCGAAGCTGAGTTCCGGCCCTTCCATGAACTCCTCGACGATCAGGTTACCGCTGATGGAACTCTCTTTCGCTTCGTAAAACGCGGGTATCAGGTCGTCCCGGTGTTGAATTTTCCTGACGCCCCGGGCTCCCATGTTGTCGCAAGGCTTGACCACCAGCGGAAGCGGCATCTCCTCCAGGGCGCGCTTGGCGTCGTCCAGGGTCCAGACGGAACGGAAATCGGGCACGGGTACCCCCTTTTTCTTCAAGCAACGGCGCATTTTGATCTTGTCCGTGGCCCGTTCGGCCACTTCGAAGGGGATGCCGGGGAGGTTCAGGGCGTTGGCGACGGCGGCGACGGTCTGGGAGGCGTCGGTGCCGACGGTGATCACCCCGTCCAGGGGGATCTGCGCGTGAAACGCCTTGGCGGCGTTGACCGTGAGGTTGATGTTGCGAGTGCTGACGACCAGGGGATAATCGGCGATCGACATCCCCTCCGCCTCCGGGGCATAATCGGTCACCACGACCTTGAGACCCATCTCCCTGGCGGTCTTGATGAGAGGCGTCTGGAATATCCCGCCGCCGATGACCATGAGATGTTTGGGCCGCGCAACCGACATAGGTAAGATGTCTCAGCTTTGATCCGTCAAATTTTGGCTCATTCGGGTCTCGTCATCTCGACACAACCCCATCCGGGAGGGAAATCCGGTCCAATTATTTATCGACCGCGCCGGAAAAAACCTTTAATTTATTCGATTACCGCCGCGGTCCAAAACCGTTCCGCATATATTAACCCGAAACCCTTGCAAAGGAATATTTTTTTCCATTTTTGCCGGAAAATCGCCGAAAAGACACTCAAGAGCTACGCCGCCGCCCCGGAAAATTGCCCATTTTTTTCCGCGATGGTATAAAATCGCCCGGCATGGGCAATCCATGCGGCCGTTTTCCGATTCATTGGAGAATCTTATGATCGCGAGAATTTTGAGCGGGGCGGTGATGGGCATCGACGGATACCTGGTCGAGGTCGAGGTCAACCTGTCTCCCGGACTGCCCGGCATGTCCATCGTCGGGCTACCCGACGCGGCGGTGAAAGAAAGCGGCGAGCGGGTGACCGCGGCCATCAAGAATACCCGGCTGGAAATGCCCCTCAAGCACATCACCGTCAACATGGCCCCCGCCGACGTGAAGAAAGAAGGCTCCGCCTTCGACCTGCCGATCGCCTTGGGGATCCTCGCCGCCAGCGGCCTGCTCAAAACGGAGGAGCTTTCCAAATACCTCGTCCTCGGCGAACTATCGTTGGACGGCCGGGTCAAGCCCGTCCGCGGGGCGCTGTCCATTGCCGCCCTGGCCAGGGAGAAAGGGCTGGAAGGCGTCCTGGTCCCGGTCGAAAACGCGGGCGAGGCGGCGGTGGTCGAGGGGCTGAAGGTTTACCCGGTCGCGGACCTGCCGATGGCGTTTGAGTTCCTCAACGGCGCGCTCCCCATCGAACCCCGGAGGACAAACGTCCAGGACGAGTATTTCGCCCGCTCCAGCTACGACCTGGACTTCACCGACGTCAAGGGCCAGCATCACGTCAAGCGCGCGCTCGAAATCGCCGCGGCCGGGGGACACAACGTCATCCTCATCGGCCCGCCGGGAAGCGGCAAATCGATGCTGGCCAAAAGAATCCCCACCATCCTTCCCGCCCTGACCTTGCGGGAATCCATCGAGGCGACCAAGATCCACAGCGTCCTGGGGCTCCTGAGAAACGGGACCAGCCTGCTGGCCACGCGCAGTTTCCGCTTTCCGCACCACACCATCTCCGACGCGGGCCTGATCGGCGGCGGCCGCTACCCCATGCCCGGAGAAGTCTCCCTGGCCCATAACGGCGTCCTGTTCCTCGACGAACTCCCCGAATTCAAGCGCAACGTGCTGGAAGTCCTCCGCCAGCCGTTGGAGGACGGGACCGTCTCCATTTCCCGCGCGTCCGGGTCCGTAGTCTACCCCGCCAACTTCGTGCTCGTCGCCGCCATGAACCCCTGCCCGTGCGGATACAAGGGCGACACGAAACGCGCCTGCGTCTGCAATCCCTTGCAAATCAAAAAATACGTCTCCAAAATCTCCGGGCCGCTCATGGACCGGATCGACCTGCACATCGAAGTCCCGGCGCTGGAATACAAGGAACTTTCGTCCGACACGGTGGGCGAGCCTTCCGCCACGATCCGCGAACGGGTCGAGCGGGCGCGGAAAATCCAGTTGGAGCGGTTCAAAAACGCCAGAAACTATTTCAATTCCGGCATGACGACGCGGCAATTAAAAACCCATTGCCCGTTGGACGAGGCGTCCAGGCAGATCATAGGATTGGCGATGGACAAACTGGGCCTGAGCGCGCGGGCGCACGACCGCATTTTGAAAGTCGCCCGCACCATCGCCGACCTGGCGGGCGAGGAAAAGATCCAGTCCGAGCACGTCGCCGAGGCCATCCAGTACCGCTCCCTCGACCGGGAAAATCTGGCTTGAATGTCCGCGAACCCCTCGCGGGAGAAGGCATCCTCGAACGATTTGAAGTTAAGAGCGTCTAACAAAATGAAGTCCCCATAACCCCCCTCCCCCTGAAGGGGGAGGCTGGGTGGGGGTGAAAAGCCGGGCAAGCGCCCGGAGGCAACGCGGCGATGACGCCGGGGACGCCCCCGGTGGGCAATGCCGCCCCGCGCTTGCGCCGGGGCGGTAATGAATCCGGCGTCACGCCGGCCGCCCTCGGCGTCAGCC
>JACRGP010000141.1 GCA_016217765.1 Nitrospinota bacterium
GGCTGACGCCGAGGGCGGCCGGCGTGACGCCGGATTCATTACCGCCCCGGCGCAAGCGCGGGGCGGCATTGCCCACCGGGGGCGTCCCCGGCGTCATCGCCGCGTCGCCTCCGGGCGTTTGCCCGGCTTTTCACCCCCACCTAACCTCCCCCGTCAAGGGGGAGGGAGTTATGGGAAATTTCATTTTGTTAGACGCTCTTAACGATTCAACCCGGTTCTCGATAATCCATGGCCCTTAAACAACCGCCGGAAAAAATTTTAAGATCCTTTGGCTTGACGATGGGGGCCGTTCTCTCCCTTGTCTCCGGCGCGTCGGCGTACAAGGGGGTTTATGCCTTCCTGCCCATTCCCGTCCTTCTGGCGGTCGTTTTTATCGCGTTTGCCCTGGCCGCGCCGCTCAAGCTGGAGGTCGTTCACCGTCCCTGGATGCGGTTCGCGGAAGTCCTGGGCGCGTTCAACGCCAAATTGATTTTAGGGTCCGTCTACTTAACGATATTCACTCCCATCCGGGTATTTTTCCTTATTACGGGCAAGGACCCTCTCAAAAGGAAATTCGAGCCCCATCTGGATACTTATTGGGAAGACCATGTCCCCTCCGGCGAGGCTCCGGGAAGGTACGAAAAGCAATTTTGAGGTTTATTGAATAATCCCAAACGCCTCGATCGGAGCGGCGCTTATGGAAAACATCCACAAGGAAATACTGGGGTTGATGGGGAAAATCGACATCGACTGCCGGAACGAGGGGGACGCGATCGTTTTCGACCTTGCCGGGCAACTGGACATTTATAATTCCGGCGAGGTGCAGAAGCTGATCGACGCGTACATCTCGCGGGGGTTCGGCAAGTTCGTGTTGAACCTGGAGAAGGTGAGCTACCTCGACAGTTCCACGATCAGCGTGTTCATCAGCGGTCATCAAAGACTCAAAAAAATGGGCGGCAAATTTCTTCTGGCCCGCCTGACGGGGGCCCCCAGGGAAGTTTTCGAGATGGCCAAACTGCACGACGTTTTCGAGGTCCACGCGGACGTCCCCTCCGCCGTTAAAAGCCTGTTGCCATGAATCCGGCGACCGCGCTGTCCAAATCGTCCGCCATGACCGAGGGGTTCGCGTCCGTCGTCAATTTCAATCCCACGATCGCCTATTTCAGCATGGAGATCGGACTGGAGACCGACCTGCCGACCTACAGCGGCGGGTTGGGGATACTGGCGGGGGACACCCTGAAATCGTGCGCCGACCTGGGGCTGGCCGTCGTCGGCGTGAGCCTGATTTACCATAAAGGCTATTTCACCCAGGAGATCGACGCCAACGGCGAGCAGGTCGAGCGCGAGACGAACTGGGACCCGGCGGAGAAACTCAGGCTCCTGCCCCAGAAAATCATTCTGCGCGAGATCGAGGGCCGGGACATCCTCGTCCAAGGCTGGCTGTATTGTTGCAAGGGGATCACCGGCAAGGAAATCCCGATCGTTTTTCTGGACACCGACCTGGAGGGAAACGCGGAGCCGGACCGTAGCCTGGTTTCCTCGCTTTATGGCGGCGACAACGAGTTCCGCTTGAAGCAGGAGATCCTGCTGGGCATCGGCGGGGTGAAATACCTCCGCGCCCTGGGGTTCCACGATATCAAGACCTTCCACATGAACGAGGGGCATTCCTCCCTGCTGACCTTGGAATTGCTCCGCGAAAGCCGGAGGACCATTTTCGAGACCTGGGACGAGGACACGACCTGGGACTTCGAGAAGGTGCGGAGCCAATGCGTGTTCACCACCCACACGCCGGTGGCCGCCGGTCACGACGTTTTTTCCTACGACCTCATGCAGAAAATTCTCAGGACGGGCATCTCCCTGACGGTCCTCAAGAAAATCTGCGGCAACGGGGTCTTGAACATGACCACCCTGGGACTCAACCTCAGCCGGTTCGCCAACGGCGTGGCCAAGGCCCACGGCGACGTTTCCAGGAACATGTTCCCGAATTACCAGATCGACTACGTCACCAACGGCATCCACGTCCCGACCTGGACGCACAAGCCGTTCCACGACCTGTTCGACAAATACGCCAAGTTGTGGACCCGGGACCCCAAGTACCTGCGCCAGGCCGAAAGCATCCCCTGCGGGGAAATCTGGGACGCCCACATGCAGTGCAAGAGGGACCTGCTGGACGAAGTCCGCCGGACGACCTCCGTCAAGCTCGATCCCGACGTCCTGACCGTGGGGTTTGCCCGCCGGTCCGCCGCGTACAAGCGGGCGACCCTGATGTTCAACGACCTCGACCGGCTGATCGCCATCGCCGAAAACTCGCCGGGGCTCCAGCTGGTGTTTTCCGGAAAGGCGCATCCGAGGGACGCCGACGGCAAGAAAAACATCAAGGACATCCACCGGTACATCAAGGAAATCGAACAGCGCGCGAGGAAACTGAAAGTGGTCTACCTGCCGAACTACAACATGCGCCTGGGTTTCCTGATCACCGGCGGCGTGGATCTGTGGGTCAACACCCCCATCCGGCCCCACGAAGCCTCCGGGACGAGCGGGATGAAGGCCGTGCTCAACGGCGTCCTCAACCTGAGCATCCTCGACGGCTGGTGGGTCGAGGGCTGTATCGAGGGGGTGACCGGCTGGGCCATAGGCGATCTGGACACCCATCCGGACATGAGCCTGGAAGATCTGGCCCGGTTCGACGCCAAACAGTTTTATGCCAAGCTGGAAAAAAACGTCATCCCGGAATTTTACGAGCGGCGCTCCGACTGGATCGAAATGCAGAGACACGCCATCTCGATCAACGCGTCGTTCTTCAACTCCCACCGGCAAGTCGAGCAATACGTCGTCAAGGCGTACTTTTACCCATAGCCGGGCGCTGAAAAACTATTTTTTAGTCTTTTGCCGTCATTCCCGTGAAAACGGGAATCCAGTATTTTTAAGGATTTTCTGGATGCCCGCTTTCGTGGGCATGACGATTTTGGGGCCAAAAGCGACTTTTTCAGCGCCCCGCTAAATCTTCCTTGCCGATGCGTTTCGGGCGCTCTATGCCGTGCAACTCGGGGAAGAGCTTTGGGTTGTACATGCGTTCCGGAAAAAATCGACGCGCGGAATCAAGACCCCGAAACATGAGATTGACCTGGTAAAGGACCGATTGAAGCGATTGAAGGAGACGTTGCGATGAAAAATAAGAAACTGGAAGTCATCCGCGGCAGTGGGAATATCTATCGCGATCTCAATATGCCGGACGCCGACGTCCGCCAGTTGAAAGCGATTCTTGCTACGGAAATTATCAAAATGCTCGATAGAAACGAGCTAAGCGTAAGAAAAGCGCAGAGTCTCACGGGAATCGATGCCGGAGATTTCTCGCGCATCCGGAATGCGGATTTCCGGCGCATTAGCGTTGAACGCATGGTGGCGATAATCAATAAGCTCGGTTCGCGCGTCGAAGTCGCCGTGAGAGTGCGGCACGTGAA
>JACRGP010000021.1 GCA_016217765.1 Nitrospinota bacterium
ACGAGGAGTTCGCCGCGTTGCTCCGCTCCCAACCGTACGCGGCGTCTTTCGATATTACCGACCCCGAAACCGAGGCTCCCGCGGAATCGAGTTCTTGTTGCGGCTGAACCTGAACGTCCTCGCATGAAGATGCTGTAATGCCCCGGCGGGTACGCGCGATTTTCGCGGTTTTGCGGAGGTCTTCCGGCCGCCTATGCCGATCACCCGAGCCCAATTTTTAAAACTCCTGACGGGAATTGCGTCCAGCCTGCTGTTTCCGCCCTCGAAGGCTACGGGGGACATGTCTCCCCGCGTTTTCAAGTCCCGCAGGGAAACGGCTCCCATCACCCCAGCGGAAGAATTTTATATCGAGGACATTTCCGGCCCCCCCGCCTCTTTAAAACGCGGAATGGCTCTTTCGCCGGAGCGCGACCGTGCGCGGGGTCGCGTTTGCCGGAGACCGCGGGATACAATACGTCGAGGTATCCGCGGACGGGGAAAAGACCTGGACCTTGGCGGACCTGGCTCCGCCGCTTTCGGAATATGCCTGGACGTTGTGGTCCTTTCCGTGTGTCTTCCCAAAAGCCGGCGTGTATCGCCTGGCCGCGCGCGCGGCGGACCGGTACAGCGGCAGGCAGGCGGACGGCCCGCGCGACCCCTTTCCCTCCGGCGCATCGGGCATCCACCGTATCGACGTCAATGTCGCGTAATAACGGAACCGGTCAACCGGCGTGTACCGCCGCGCCTTTTCCTTTCCACCGCTTGTAAAACGCCGGGATCAGCGCGAAGAGGCCGAGCAGGGCGAAGGCGCCGAGGACGCCCGGCGACGCGACGCCGGAAAGCGATTCGATCGACGCCAGATTGCTCCCCGCGTTGGCGTACACGAACGACCCGGGCAAGATGCCCAGCATGGTCCCGAAAAAGTAAATGCGGAACGGCGCCTGCGTCAACCCCGACAGCAGGTTGACGAGAAAAAAGGGAAAGACGGGGACCAGCCGCAGGAATAAAATATAGTGGAACGCGTTCCTGGAAAAACCCTCGTTGAAGGGTTGCAGTTTATCCCCAAATTTCCTTTCCACCCAGTCCCTGAGCAAGAATCGCGCGGCCAGAAACGCCAGGGCGGCCCCGGCCGTCGCGCCCACGTTGACGATCAAGGTCGCGTTTAACGCGCCAAAGATGGCCCCTCCGGCCAGGGTAAGGACCGTCGCCCCGGGAAGGGACAGGGCCGTGACGACGATGTAAACGCCAATAAAGCCTAGAATCGTGACCGCCGCGTTCCGCCCGTAAAAAGCGTCCAGCGCCTCCCGGTTGGCCTTGAGACTTTCCAGGGAGAGGTATTGCCTGAGGTCGGAGAAATAGAGCAAGGCGAAACCCAGCGCGATCGCGACTGCCAGGATGAGTTTTTTCCTCATGGGTTCTTTCCTCTGAATATTTCCGTGTCCGGGTGGAACGCCGTCCACGCAAACCAGAACCCGACGACGGAGGGAAGTTCGTTCCCGTCCTTGTCCCGGACCGTGGCCGTTTGCGAACTTGCGGCAAAGTATACCGTTATCGGTACGCCCCGGACTTTGTCCTTTACGGGCGTTTTGATCTTTGCCAATTCCGAGAACGGGTAAACTTTGGCCGACCCTGCGATTTCGATTCCAATCACTTTTTCCTTGGGGTGGTAAGCGGGGTTTTGCGCGCCGACTTCGAACATCAAGTCGCGGCTTTGTTCGTAGTTTTCATAAGGGTCCCGAAAATAGTCCCGGCGGTGGCCGGTTTGGACCGAGAGGACGAGACTGCCGGGGTTCCGCTTTTTCCACTCCGACCAGGTGGTTTGCGCGGAAGGCAAGAGCTTGAGTTTGGCCCCGCTCTTCGAGCCGGTCACCGCCTGGCCCATGATTTGGGACCACAGGCTCTCCGTCTGGCGATCATACATCAATAAATCGCTTTGATAAAGCAATCCCGAAACCCCGAACGTGAATTTGCGGCGATCGATTTCCCCGTCAAAAACCATTCCCGTGCCGCATAAGGGGCAGAAGGTCACTATGACGGGTTTTCCTCCGACGGTGTCGTTCACGATTTCATGCCAGTTGAGAATTTTGACCGGGTAGGCCTTGGCCTGACCGTTCAAAACCAAGCCTAGAACGCGGTCGGTCTTTTTCAGGAATTCGCGTTCCGCCGTTTCGGAGGACACGAACGCCGGGTCGGTCAAGGCGGGGATCCCGTCCTTGGGCGGACCTCCGCCGTGGATTTCCTCCAATGGAACGCGGGGATCGCGAAGGTCAAACCCGCATAGCAACAAGAGCGCCAACGCTAACAGGAGAACGGTCGATCGATGATTTTTGTCCATAGGCCAGGGGGAAAAGGGTTTCTCCCTTGGGTCGGCGGATGGAGACGATCCTTACAACCCTTCCCGGCTCCAATTCCCGTTGCGCGGAACGGAACGGTCGAAAACGACCGCGGGCGGATCAGCAACTCATGCGGCGCGAAAGGTCGGCCAGCTTGCCGTAAAACACATTTTGTATCTCGCGCCGTATTTTCCTGTAATCGTATTCCACCAAGGTCCCGCCGTTGTCCAGGAAGGAAATCTGCCGGTTGATTTTCACGCAGGACGACGGGTTGGGGCGGGAATTGTCCGCGGGGTTGGCGGCTGAAATCATGATGTCCGAGAATTGCATGCCCGCCTCGGCGGCGCTGACCAACCGCGGGTTGACCTTGTATCCCTTGTTCTCTCTAAGGAACGCGACGATCTTGACGATTTTTTCGAATTCCCCTCGCGCCGCGGCGTAGCCGCCGTCCAGCGAATGACGTATCGCTTTCATCAACGCCAGGTCCTTGCTTCCGATGAAACCGGGGTGGGGGACGTCCTTGAAGTACCGCGATTCGAATTCCTCGATCAGTTTCGCGGACCGCGCCCGGCAGACGGCGGGCGAAAGAGGGTCGTCCTCCGGAAGCGCGGCGTTCTGGGGGTTGATCTCCTCGGAAATGTAAAACCAGATCAGGGTCTTCATCGCCAGCGGCAGGGAGGAGGATTGGGTTTGTATGGCGCGCTCGATGTGCCGGATGCCCTCCAGCCGGCGGTCTTTGGCGCCCTGCATGAGGAAATTCCCCACTCCGCCGAGCCGGCTGATCCCATAGCGGTAAATCCCCAGTCCCAGATGCGCGTCCCCGAGGTCCGGGTCCAGCCGCAGGGCCTCTCCCAAATCGTTGTCGGCGCTGAACCCGTTGGTCAATGCGCTTAAATAGTTCCCGGCAATGTATTCGAAAATACCCAGATACCCCTCCGAGGCGCCGAGATAAAAATAGGCTACGGCCGTTTGTTCGCGCGAAATACGCGGGTCCTCCAGCGCGCTTTTAGCGTTTTGCTTGGCCTTCCGGATGTCGGTCAATAATGCCTCTGCCAGTCCGGCGTCCTTGTATTTGCCGGTAAACGCCAGGGTGCGGGAAAGCTCGACCCGGAGACCGGCGAGGTAGAAATAATATTTCATCAGTTCCATCCGGGTCTCCAAGGCCGGAGGGAGGGATTCGCGAGCCGCGATCGCGTTTTCGAAAGCCGCGAACCATTTCTCGTAGTTATAGTACAAGGTGTCCACCAAGGCTTGGCGGGCCAGGGATTCGGCGGAGGGGGCACGGCCTTCCGGCGAGCGGTTTTGCGCCGAGGCGGCGTCCGGGAAATATCCGGCGCCGACGGCCAACCAGACCGCCGACGCCAGGACGAGAGTTTTTTTCATCGGTTCTTTCCCGCGGGACATGCGCATGATAAGTCGCCGGGGCGAGGCGCTCCTTACAAAAAAACGTTGCCGTCGGAATATCGTCCGCGAGGCGGGCCGCGGAGGGGCGCTTTATTGGGGGAGGAGTTCCAGCATTTGCCGGACCTGGGCGGCTTGCTTTTGGTCGTCGAGCTTCAAATAAAGTTTCTCGGCCCGCTTGAGATGCTGGACGGCTTTTTCGGCATCGCCGAGTTTGCCGTTGAACAAATCGCCCAGCACGAGGTGCGCGGCCGCGAAGTCGGGCTTGAGGCGCGCCGCCTCCTGCAACGAGTCGCAGGCGGGCTGGAATTGTCCCAGGTCGGCGTAGGCGAGGCCCAGGTAGAAATGGAGCTGGGCGGAATCGGGCTTCAGGGCCGTCGCGTTTTTCAACGCTTCGACGGCATTCTCGCTCCTTCCCAACATGCGGTTTGCCACTCCCAGGTAATAGAAGACGGCGTAGTGCGGCGGGCGGAGGCTGGCGGCTTCCTGAAGGGCGGCGACCGCCTCCTCCGGATGGCCGCTCTTGACGTAGGACGCCCCAAGGCCGATATGCGCGTGGATGTAATCCGGTTTGATGCGGAGGGCGTCCTTGAACGCCCAGATGGCTTTCTCGATTTCGCTGTCGCCGGAGGCGCCGCGTTTGCCCGCCGGCAGGGACTCCGAGGCGACCGGGTCGTCTTCCTCCTCGCCTGCGTCGGCGCCGTCCAGGTTTCCCATGAGCGCCGCGGCGTCGCGTTCGTCCGCCAGGCACCCGTAGGCGATCCCCTTGTTGTAGAGCGCCTCCAGGTATTTCGGCTTGAACTGGATGGCCAGCGTGTAGGCGTCGATGGCGGCCTGGTGGCGCCCCGCCTTGTGCAACCGCAAACCTTCCTTGAGCCAGTCCGCGCCCGCTGTCTCCTTGTCCTTGATCTCGTCCCAGCGGCAATACAATTGGTGCGCCAGGGAGGCCTTTTGCAGTTCGTTTTGCCTGACGAACAATTGCTCGGCTTGACCGAGGTATTTGGCGGCCCGGCCGGGATTACGCAGTTTCTTGATGTGCAGTTCGCCCAGTTGATAAAACGCCTCCGCGAAATCCTGCCGCGTCCGCTCCGCTTTCTTGAACGCGTGACGGGCCGCCGTGTGCATGCGGAACTCCACGAACGCGTTGCCTATCATGTAAAATGCCTGCGCCAGGATGCGGTCCCTCTGGGCGGTGTCTTTCTTCTTGTTTTCCGCGCGGTCGCCGGTTAGCCGGTCGAAACGGAAAGTGAGCCAGTAATCCGCCACGGCGAACTCGGGGGCCAGGGGAGCCGCGCGTTTGAACGCCGCGAAGGCCTTCCTCTCGTTGCCCAACAGCCAGTAGGCGATGCCCAGGTCGTAGTACGCCTGCGGATAATCGGGCCGGACCTTGATGGCTTTGCGGTAGCAATCGACCTCCTGCTTGAAATCCCCCAACCCGTTGTGGAAGCAACCCATCAAGTGAAACGCGGGATAGCCGTCCGGGTCGAAACGCAGGACCTCGCGGAGCAGGGCGATGGCGTCCTCGTACTCGCGGTTGAGGCCGAGTTTCACCGCCTCCTTGAACGCCTCGCGATCTTTCCATGCGTATGGGAGCAGATCGGCAAGGACCTGGAGTTGTCTTTCGAAGGAGCGGTCCGGTCCCTTGATGGCCGCGAACTTTTTGAGCACGTCGGGATTCTTTTCGCTCAAACGCTCTCCCAGCGTCGACAAGCCCCCGTAGGACGGCTTGAAAATTTTGTCTTGCGGTTTTTTCCTGTTCATGGGGATTGCCTACGCTCTCCGGGGAAACGATTTAAAGCGTCTAACAAAATGACGCCCTTCATACACTTTCACCGGAATAAAGACGAGACCCTTCGCTCCGCTCAGGGTGACATGATCGGGGTCATTCCGAGCGTCGGCGAAGGATCTCATTTTGTTGGGCGCTCTCATTTGTAGCGCTCCAGGAATTCCTTGCGCCGTTGTTCGCGTTTGGCTTTTTCTTCCTTGGAAGACAGGCCGATCGACCACTTATGATTGTCGCTCTCCAGGACCTGCTGGAGGAGCGATTCCAGTTCCTTGGCCTCCGCGGCGGCCTTGCCGTCCTTGTGTTCGCGGATGAGTTCCCTTATTTCCGGAACGTATTCCCCGTAAAAATTTCTCGCCAGGTCGTACGTCCCGTGCCAGTGGGTGTAGTCCGGGCCCTGCATGGAGGCGGCGTGCCGCGCCCGCCTGCCTTCGTGATGCCACAACTCGAACCAGGTGTAGTCGATCTTTTGCGCGAAGGCGGCGTATTTCTCGCCCTGGGCGGCTTTCAGGACCTTTGTGGCGGCCGTGTACAGCTTCTCGCCCGGAATGGCGAACTTTTCCTCGTAGAGGGCGATGAGGGCCTCGTATTGGAGGAAAAAGTTTTTGGTGAACGACGGCGCATGGCAGGCCGAACATACTTTTTCCATGTCTTTCCGCCGCTGGTCGGCGGTGTAGGACGCCGACGGCAACCCCCATTTCTGGTCCGTCAGGTGGGACGGCTTGGAATGCACGGGGCGGTTGTTCCATTTGATCCGCAGGCCCACGTTGTGCGTTACGGGCAGGTCCCGGGTGGCGGACATGTGGCACGTGGCGCAGGTCGGCGCGGCGAAATAATCCTCGCCCACCACCCACTTGGAGGAACCCATGTTCATCTCGTCCTTGTGGGCGTAATAGTTGATGCCGTGCTTGGACTCCTCGTAGATCTCCTTTTGCGGGTGGTCCGGCCCCATATGGCACTTGCCGCAGTTCTCCGGTTGCCGGACCTGCTTCAAGGAGAATTCGTGGCGCTGGTGGCAGGCGGTGCAACTGCCTTCCGACCCGTCGGGGTTCAAACGGCCAATCCCGGTGTTCGGCCAGGTGGCCGGGTCGAGCTTGCCGGTGTTCTTGCCGTCCTTGTCTTTTAAGACCTTGATCTCGGTCCCGTGGCATTGCCAACAGCCGTTGACCGCGGCGGCGGAGACGCCTTCCGGAAAAGCCTCCGTTTTAAAACCCTGGTTGCCCTCGACCACCTCGGCCAGGGTGTTGTCCAGCGAGCCCAATATCCTGCCGCCCTTGGAATGGTGCGACTCGGCGAATTCCTTCGTTTCGCGTTCGTGACAGCGGGCGCAATCCTTCGGGGAAACGATCACGGAAATGACGTGGCCCTCGTGCTCGAAGGCGTCGGGGTCCCTGGCGTCGGCCTTATGGCATTCGTAACAGCCCACGTTGGCCCCGAAGTGCCGGCTTTTCCCCCACTGCTGGTAAATGTTGACCGTCTTCTTCTGATGGCAACTCACGCAATCGGCGGTCTCGCTCGAGATCGCGCTTGGGAGCGCCTCCCTGGCCTCGGCCCGTAAAGAGAAAAAGGATAATAAGACGAAGCTCAGAATGACCACGATTTTGCCGAATTGCCTCATAACGATCTCCTTTTGTTAAAAGTAACCGTTTTCCTCAATACAGCCAAATTCCCGGCGCTCTTTCGAGATTCGATCGCTTATTTTATTTTCGACGGGCTGGAAAAACGGACCCGTTTCCTTTCTCCATGCATTCGGTAGCTCTCATGTTAACCCAACGGCGAGTAAAACCCAAAAATAAAAAAGCGCGAAAAAATCCTGAATTGGGGATGTCCAATGGGGCAATCCGCCCCGCGAGGAGGCCGGGAAGTCGCTTGCGTTAAAGACGGCGCCTGCTACACGCGAATCCCTTGCCGGATTTCTTTCTCCAGCGGGGGCTGAAACAACGAGAGTTGGCGGTTGCGGTTGTTGATGAAGTTGTCCGTTGTCAGTTCGGGCCCGTTTCCCGCGATCCCGGCCTTCCTGCAAGCGAGAGAGAACATCGCGGCGATCTGCTCGGCGAAAATCCCTTCTCCCTTCATGCGCGACGAAAAACGGGGATCGTTCAAGTTTCCGCCCCGCGCGGCGCGGATGCGGTTCAGGACTTTTTCCTTCTTGTTGGGGAAATGCGTTTCCAGCCAGCGCGCGAAAAGCTCTTTCACCCCGCGCGGCAGGCGCAACATGACATGGCCCGCGAACCGGGCGCCCGCCCGCGCGGCGCGCTCGATCAGGGACGGCAGTTCGTGGTCGTTCAGGGCGGGGATCATGGGGGCCGTCAACACGCCTACGGGAATGCCGGCCGAGCTGAGGGCCCGGATGGCCTCCAGGCGATGGGCGGGAAGCGAGGCCCTGGGTTCCAGCAGGCGCATCAGACCGGCGTCCAGGGTGGTCAGGGAGACGTAAACCGCGACGCAGTGGAACCGCGCCAGTTCGCGCAACAGATCGATGTCGCGCGTCACCATGCGGTTCTTGGTGACGATGAACGCGGGATTGCGGAACTTCAACAAGACCTCCAGGCAACGGCGCGTGATCCGGAACTTGCGCTCCCCCGGCTGGTAGCAGTCGGTCACGCCGCTGAGGGCCACGACCCGCGGTTTCCAGCGCGGGGAGTCCAACTCGCGTTCCAGAAGCTCCGGAGCGTTTTCCTTGACCAGGATCTTCGTTTCGAAATCGAGCCCGGCGGACAACTCGAAATATTCGTGCGTGGGGCGGGCAAAGCAATAGACGCAACCGTGCTCGCAACCCCGGTAAGGATTGAGGCTGGCGTCGAACCCGACGTCGGGGCTATCGTTCGTGGACAGGATCGACTTGGACGCGTCCGTGAAAAACCGGGTTTCCGGCGCGGGGCGCTCGAAGTCCTGGCAATCGTCGTCGGTTTCAAACCAGATGGGTTTGAACCGGTTCGGCAGATTGTCCCCCGATCCCCGGCCTTTGAAGCGGGAGGGAGTCTGGCGGCGAAATGCGTCCATGTGATGCTCCTGTCGATTTTCGCTTTATTTTCGCTCATTCGGTTTGCGTTGTAAAGCGATAAATCGATCCATCCGCGGAGCGGGCGGACGGTCGTTATGTGAGGGTAGTCATGAAAAGCGTTTACAGTAAGCGACTAATCGACCCAGGGCTGGCTATACAAGGCGGGCTGAACCCCATCGCCGAATCAGACGGGGCGGGGAACGTGGTTGCCCCGTTCGTCTACGCCGGTAAAACCAACGTCCCCGACTACCTGATCAAGGGCGGCCCGACGTACAGGATCGTCAGCGATCGTCTGGGAAGCCCTCTGCTGGCCGTCAACGTAGCGACGAGGGCCGTGGCCCAGCAGATGGACTACGACGAATGGGGCAACGTGCTCGCCGACACCCACTCCGGCTTCCAGCCGTTCGGCTTCGCCGGAGGATTGTACGATCCGGCGACGAAACTCGTCCGCTTCGGCGCATACGACTACGACGCCTCCGTCGGCTACTGGACAACCAAGGACCGATCGGGATATCGGCCTGTATGGATTAAATAAATTAGACGGAGACTTATCGTGTCATTATAATGAGGACCATGTCCAGTTGACCTGGACGGTTTGCGCGATGCCGATAAGCGGAAGGGTAAATGAAGAAACCGCAAATTTATTTGGATACCACCACCGTCCCCAGCGCCTATTTTGACGATCGCGCGCCGGACCGTATGCGGTTGACACGATCTTTCTGGGACAACGGCGCTCCGCGTTTTTTCATGGTCATATCGGGAATCGTTCTCGCCGAGATCGAGGCGACCCGAAATGAAACGCTTCGCAACAATATGCTTGACCTGGTAGCGGACATCGAACGCCTTGAAGTCAACCAAGAAGCCCAGGCGCTGGCGCAAGAATATGTATCGAGAGAAGTTTTTCCCGAGCGCTATTTCGCGGACGGTCTGCATGTCGCCGTAGCCGTGACGCTCGGGGTCGAATATTTAGCGAGTTGGAATTTCTCCCACCTGGTCAAGGTAACCACGCGCCGGGAGGTCAACCTCGTCAATGCGTTGAAGGGCAATGGCCCAATTGAAATCGTCGCCCCGCCCGAATTTTAATCGAAGGCTCTTATGAAAACATTGACCGAACAAGAGAAGCAAGTTTTATGGGAAGAGGTCTGCAAGGAATTCCCCGACGACCGAACGATGCAAGAAGTCCATTTTGCCCGTTGGGTCCACCATGAAACGCTTAGAGGGTTGCCGGATTCCGATAAAATCGAATTTTACAGACAGGCTGGGAAAAGGCATCCCAAAACGGCGGACGCCCATAAGCTTAGGGGGCAGGTCTTGACATCCATGAATAGCGCCGACCAACTAGCCTCAAGTCAGACCTGCCCCCTATGATCCCAAAATTGACAGGGCATCCAGAAAACCCTTGAAAGGCGCGAACGCAGGACGCGTATGTTGTCTGGCTCACGGATCGGGAATCTGCAAGTCGCGGCAAATCTTGCGCGCCAGGAATTCGTTTATTTCCTTGTGCCGGGGAAGGGTGGATGTTTTTTGCGCCGACCGGTTGATGTAAACCGAATGATTACCGCCCTCGCGAAGCAACTGACATCCATATTTCTCGATATGACGAATGATATCGCGCCGCTTCATTCGTCGGTGATTGCAAGCGGCTCGCGAATCACTTTTTGTCCCTTGATCGACTCTTCCGCCAGATAACGGTTTGCCTCCAGCGTCAGCGCGATGGCTTCGCGCAGGTTGGCGCGCGTTTCCGCCAGTGTAGCGCCCTGGGTATTGGCTCCCGGCAATTCCTCGACGAAGCCGATATAGCCTTCCGGTACTTTTTGGAAAACGGCGGTGAGTTTGATGTTCATCGGTATCGCCAGAATATTATAGAAGCCGCAAGCAAAATTTGTAGCCGCGGTAATTTGAATATATCAGGTTTTGCGGGTTTTGCCAATTAATGGCCCCCCCCTTTGCGGGGACGGATTTGCGCATGCGTCAACAATCGGTCTCAAGTCAAGACCTGACCCATATTCAGCGCGAGGCCCTGAACCTGACCCTCATCGAGGGCGGGAAGAGCGGGATCGGTTCCCGCAACGCGCGGAAGATCATCCGGACCACAAAGTCTCGCCCGAGGAGTGGCTGATTACGTGCTTTCGAACAAGATCGAGGAGATCAAAAGTAAACTCCTAAATGTTTACAAAGCCGACCCTAAGCGGATTCGTAGCGACACGGGCGACGCTGAAGGAGCGGCTCGGGACCATGTTGGGCGCTGGCTTTTCGAACTGTTGCAAAATTGTGATGATGCCGCTGCCTAAGGTTCGGATTCTTGTCAATGACAATGCCGTCTATGTGGCAGATAACGGTTGCGGGCTCAAGCCGGAAGCGGTGGACGCCATCTGCCGCACTCACTCTTCAAATAAAACTTCCGGTACGATAGGCCGTAAAGGAGTAGGATTCAAATCGGTCTACGCGGTTTCCTCCAACCCCCAAGCGCTTACGGTGAATGGGGAAGGCATTGAATTCAGCCGCGACAAAGCCAAAGAGTGGCTAAAGACCAATGGTTTCGACGACAGATACATGCCCTACCAATGGATTCCCTTTCCCGTTTCATGGGATCAAGCTCGACAGGAAGACCCGACACTCGACACACTAAAGGAATTAAAGGAATACAAGACTGTTATTAGGCTTCCTGTCGTCTCTCCTGAGGAAATGTCGAAGGTTGGGCAACTACTGAGGGAGTGGCCGCCTCACGCGCTTTTTGCGTTCCGGCATGTCCGGCGGATAGTGGCCCCTCCGGATCTTGAGGTCGTCCTAACTCCCGACGATGAGGTCTGGAGGTTGGACGACAGTCGGGGCAATGCCCCGGAGTCATGGCGGGTTGCGAAAGACTCTGAACCTGAACACCCTCTGGAAGAACTGCTGGAGCCATTGGGAACGGATGAGCGGGAAACAATCAAGGCGAATGGAGTCGGGTTTCTCATCGCCGCTCCGCTTGTGGACAATTGCGTCGTCCCGACCAAAGAATACCTTCCCGTTCATGTTTTCCACCCAACCGAACAGAAAGGCCCAGTGCGATTGCTCCTTCATGCTGAATTCCTGGTTAAGAGCGACCGAACCACCCTCATCCCAATAGAAGATAGCCCATTCAATACTTGGGTGGCCGAGAGGTTGGCCTGCCGGGTCGGTCGATTCGTAACTAACGCATATCGACGGGAAACCCCGAGTAGCCATGCGGCGTTGCTGGCGCCTTTTGAGGGCAGGGAATCGCATCCGGTTGCCAAGACCTTGTGGGAGCGCATCGCCAAAATCGCGAGGAACGATTTGCGACTCGCCGATGTCGAAGGCAAACAGCGTTTAACGGTTGAGGAGGCCAGACTTGTCTCCGTCACCGTTCGCCCCGACTTGGCGCGCAAGTTGTTGGAGGCTACGGACGTTCGAGGGGATCTCCTGCATTGCTCATTCGACGAAGACCAGGACGCGCGGAAAGCCCTCAAGGCATTGGGTTGCGAGGAGATCAACGATCAGGACGTGAGGGAAACCATCTCCGAAAACGCCGCATCGCTAGCCGCCGATAAGGAATGGATATGGGCCTGCTGGGAATGGCTGGCCGCCTGGGTTGCCAAGGAGCCTCATAGTGATAAGCACGGGGAACGGGTTAAGCGGACAAAGGAGTTGCCAGTCGTGCCCGTGAATCGTCGCTTGCGGAAACCTTCCGAGCTTGAAGGACGAATCGTCACATGGAAAACCGGCGGGCACACCGAGAACCTGCCCGATTGGTTGCCTCTGACCTTCGTGGATGATTGGTTTCGTGATCGTATGCAGGAACTAACAAAGCAAGCGCCCGCCATTAAGACACTCCGTGAGAATTTGGGCATTCAGGAGCCGAGCGTGGATGTTGTTCAGCGCGCCGTCGGCCAAGCCATTGAGCAATTTTGGAAGGAAGAGTCGGGCGATCCGGCGCGATTCTTGTCCTTTATACTGAAGCAGAATTGGTACGAGACTTCCGATAATAAAGCGTCGCCGCCCCTCAAACGTTGCCCAGTGCGTCTATCACGGCCCTTGGGGGACCAAGAGTGGGCCGAGGCCGGGAAGGCCTACTTCGGACGCCAATGGGAGAATGCCTTGCTGGCTGATCTTTATAAGGGCATGAAGACAGTAGCTTGGGTTGGAAGAAACAGCGCGGAAGAGGCTACTGGAAAATACCGCGACGTGTTGGCGTGGCTGGGCGTTGCCGACTGCCCGCGCATTGTCAAAGAGAAAGACGAGACAGCGGTGGGGAGTTTGCCTGATCTCTGCTCCGATTGGCGGAAATATTTGCAAACGGCAAGAGACCCGGACCGGGAGATCGACGGCATTCACAGTCTTGATCGGGTCTCCGTTTCTGAAATAGACGAAAAACAATCGGTCGCCCTCGTCCGCTTGATTGCCAAGCGCTGGGACGAATATTATCGCGATAAAATCAAAACCACTGCTCGTGAGACCCGAGGACGGAAATCTTATCGAAGAAGTTGGCGGATCCATGCCAAGTGGTGGTGGGAGGTTCGCGAGAAACTGGCCTTGCCACTGCGCGGTCGCTCCTGCGGGCCCGTGCCGCTTGCAAAATGTTGGTTGCCAGACAAGCCCACCGAAAAGGCCATAGGCGATCTCCTGCCCGTCATTGACCTTGACGCCTTCGAGGACGACAAGGACATTGTCCACAAGTGGCTTGTCGACGTCGACGCTGTCGGTCTCCGCGCACGAATAGATGAGGTAACCGTAGAGGAATGGAAGGAACTCCTTTCAACGCGCATACCCGACGCGATCCCCGCCGATCGCGCCGCGTCCAACGAGAAAGACCGGGACAAAATAACAAACTGGTACTCAGCGTGTTTGCAGACCGTTTCGGACAAGGACGAGGTTTCGGGGATTTTCGCCGCCTGTCCGCTCCTTTGCCGGAAGGGAGACTCGTGGCGGTTTCTCAACGATAATCCACGATATCTTGACGACGACAATGACTTCGTCAACGCATTTTCCGGGGACGTTTGGCTTTTCCATGTTCCTTCCAGGCTAACCGCGGACGCGGTGAAATACTTTGGCATTTCATCCCTGTCCAAATCCGTTGAAGTTCGCGTCGAGGCCGGGGACCGGCAGGCGCCGGATTCCAGATTGCAGGCAAAGTTCGATGATTCCCTTCCGTACATTTGGACTTGGAGGTCATCGCGGAGCAAGCAAGATACAGACAAGTTGCTTTCCCGTTTAAAAAGCTTGAAGGTGCATGTCGTGCCGGTCCTGAAAGCGCATCTTTCTCTGAATGGGAATGTTCGTGAAGTTGAACGGCATGGGGACGTGATTGACGATGTCCTTCTACTACACGCAGACCACGCTAACGAGGACACGTTGGCGCAAGCGTTGGCAAAGGCGGTCGGCGTAATATCCGAGGCGGATTTCTATGAGAACCTGTTGCGGTGCAACGAAGCCCCTCAACGGAAAGAGAAGCTTCTAAGCAAGGGGATGTTGGAATCCGAAGTAGATCGTTGCCTCCGGGAATATTCAAGACAATCCGAGGCGGCGGAACCAGATGAGGAAGAGCGGACAAACTCGGGTCGGGAAATATCCCCAGCCCCTTCAATTTCCAAGGGTCGCGACGGAGCGCAACCGCCGGGAATCGGCGGCAGTGTAAATCAGCGCTTTACGCCCGCGAAACCGAACGATCCCGCGCCCGCAAGGAAACCTTTCCGCCTCAAGGACGTTTGGAGGGTTGACTATAAGGTTAATACTGTTGGGGCAATTCAAGCGCCAACGGGCGGCAGTGGCGGTCGCGGGGATGAACCCACCCCGGAGGGCCACCCGCTCACGGCGGATGAAAGAGACAAACTGGAAAAGGCAGGGAGAACCATTGCAGAGCGCGAATTGCAGAAGATGGGCTATGAGGTAGAGATTATGGAAACGTTACAGCCAGGCTTCGATCTTCGAGGAAGAAGAGACGGCGAGGAACTCCGCGTGGAGGTCAAGACCCACATGGGTAAAGCCACCGTGGTGGAGGTTACCCACCGCCAGTACAAGGAATGCCTTGGCCAGAAAGGATACCGATGGCAACTATGGAACGTCGAGCATCTTGCGGATCAGGAGGGGCTAGAGGTGACGCTCACAAGATATAACGATATTCCAGATGATGCGCTCGATGTACGAACATTTCGGGTAGACCTTAAGAGGTGCCGGCCTTTGAACGAATAAGAAATCGGATCGACTGCTACGACGAGTGGGGCAACGTCCTCGCCGACACCAACCCCGGCTTCCACACGATGCATTCATTGGCCGCTCAGACCCACACGCGGTCCGCGATCGCGAAGGCCATCAGCAGGATACTGATGCAACCGTTGACGTTGAAAAAGGCGACGTTGACCTTCGACAGGTCGCCGCCCTTCACCAGCGAATGCTCGTAGGCCAGCAGTCC
>JACRGP010000146.1 GCA_016217765.1 Nitrospinota bacterium
ACAAAATGAAGTATTCCATAACTTCCTCCCCCTTGAAGGGGGAGGTCAGGTGGGGGTGAAAAGCCAGCCCACCCTCCCCCAGCCCCCTCCCTCAAGGGAGGGGAGAATTTGAGGGCCGAGCCAAAGGGTTCATTTTGTTAGGCGCTTTTATGGCCCGATCTTCTCCAATACGCGGGTTCCATCGAGCATGGCGGGAAGCGTGGCTGTATAATCGGCCGTGACCGGCGGCAGATCGAGGATGGCCACGGGGATTGTCTCCCGGGGCCAGGAGAGAAACACGACGTACCGCGCGCCGCTTATGAGTTTGTTGTCGCGATTGGTGGCGAGAGCGACCGAGTTGGCGCCCGTTTCCCAGGCGAGTCCCTGGACCGCGCCGCTGGGCAGGGGGGCGTTGTGCGCATAGTTGCGGGCATGCTCGGCAGGGACGATTACAAAGGCGCTCACGCCGCCGATGGCCTGAGCGAACTCGAGGGTAAGCGACACACCCACATACGATCCCTTGGAGACTGGAGCGCGCTCCGCCGGCGGTCCGCCCGCTGGGGGCGCTCCGAAAGCGCACTCCTGGCAGACCCAGGTCACCACGTGGCGCCAGCCGCGGTAGTCGTATTCGAAACGGACTGCATCGGGGCCAAGAATTTCCCCCGGTCCCCAGAGCGCCGACTCGGAGAGAATGAGCGCGCCGTCCCGCTCGCTCCAGCGTCCGCGAGTGGAGGACAGTTGATAACCGCCGTCGGCGTTCAGCGTCAAAGGCGGCATGTTCCGGCACGATCCGCCGCCGCCCGAAACGTTGTACGACGCGCAACGATAGACGCCGGGCGTAAGCGCGCTCGCGCCTTGCTGAGCGCCGGCCGCCGGGGGGAGAAGTAACGCGCCGAGAACGGCCGCCCAAGGGATTAGGCCGCGAATTTTCATCCGGGTGCCCTCCATTCATTTCGCCTTGTCGCTTTTGTATTTCACCACCTTCACTTTTTCCAGGGTGATCAGGCCGTCGGTGACGGTCTCGTCGAGAAAAGGCATGAGCTTGCCGAGGTTCTCCTCCGTGTCCACGATTTCCACGACGATGGGCAAGTCCTCCGACAGGCGCAACAGTTTGGCGGAATGCAGTCTGCTGGTCACGCCGAAACCCAATATCCCGCGCGTGACGGTGGCCCCCGCCAGGTGCAACTCCTTCGCCTTTAAAACGATCCGTTCGTACAGCGCCCCGCCTTTATAGCTGTCCGACTCTCCGATAAAGATCCTCAAAAGCCAACCTTCCCCAGGCAATTTCACGGCGCGTTTTCCTTAAAAGAGCGTTTTAAAAAACCGGGAAGCGACAAAACCGGCGTAGACCAGGACGATACAAATAACGTTGCTGAGAAGCACATTCCACAAGGCCAGCCCCATTTCCCCTTCGCGGGCCAGGTTGACCGTTTCCAGCGCGTACGAGGAGAACGTGGAAAAACCGCCGAGGATGCCGATAAAAACGAACGTCCGGAGGTTGGGGGAAACGATCCGCGTTTCGAACAAGTCCCACAAAAAACCGATCGCGAGTCCGCTGATCAGGTTCACGGCCAGGGTCCCCCACGGGAAAAGCCCGCCGGTCAACCGATAGGTCCATCCGGCGATCAGATACCGCAGAGAGGCGCCGATGCCGCCGCCGATGAAAAGGGCCATGGCTTTGATCATAAGGCGGACGGCGTCCTTCTTGAAAACGGGAATCCAGGGTCGAAGCTCATGGATGCACTCAAGGAATAAGATTTTGAATGGTGGCCAGGAGGCTGGTTTGATCGAATCCGCCTTTGATAATATAGGCGTCCGCCCCCACCCGCATGCCGCGTTTCTTGTCGCTTTCGCTGTCCCGGGAGCTGACGATGACGATCGGCGTGTTGCGGCACTCCTCCGTTTCGCGGAGCTTCTCGGTCAGGGTGAAGCCGTCCATGCGCGGCATTTCGATATCGGCGATGACCAGGTTGTACCGGGCCTCCTTCGCTTTCTCCAAACCGTCCACCGCGGTCTCCACCTTGTAGCCGTAAGACGAGAGGATGCTCTTCTCGATCTCCCGCGTGCTGACCGAATCCTCCACGAGGAGGATATGGGCGGCCTTGGCCAGGGCGAACAGTTTCGGGACATGAAGCATGAGGGCGATTCCGTTTTTGCCGGTCAGGGTGACGCCCGAAACGGTCTCGTTCTTCTTCATGTGCGAGGGCAGGGACTTGATCTCCATGTCTTCCTCGCTGACGATCGAATGGACGATCGGGCCCAGGTTTTCGCTTCCCATGGCGACCATGACGGCGAGGACCTCGCCCTCGTGCCCCTTGAGGCCGGGCTCTCCCGGAACCTTGAGGATGACGTCCAAGTCCACGATGGGCACGATCTGGTCGCGGATGCGATCTTATTTACCTTCAACCCATCTTTCAAGGCGAAAATGGAAATAAACGTTACATTGACCGCCAAAAGGTTGGTTTTTCTAAGCTTGGGATTCACATTTTTGGGCGTCCCGATCTTTTTGTCGGGGATCATGCTGGGAGCGAAAGTGCGCGGTCCCGATGCCGCGGAAAGGGGACCGGCGAACCTGAAGGCCATGGACCGTAACCCGCTCGCGCAGGCGTCTAAAGAAGCCGGAGAGAAAAAAGCGCCACCGGCCGTTCCCGGAATAGCGAAACCGGCGGAGGACAAGGCTCCTCCCGCCGCCTCGGAAACGAAAAAAGGGGAAGCGGAACAAGCGAAAGCCCCGCCGGACCGGCTGAGGCAAAAGCTAAAACACCCGAGGCTGGCGCGGCGCCCATTCCGGAAAAAATCCGGGAACCCAAGTCCTACGCCGTCCAGGTGGGCGCGTTTCTGGAAAAAGACAACGCCGAAAGCTTCGCGGAGGACTTGAAAAACAAAGGGTATGCGCCCTATATTGTCTCCATAGGGGACAGCATGAAAAGACAATGGCACACGGTCAGGCTGGGCGATTACGATACCCAGGAGGAAGCCGCGAAGGCCGCCGGGGAATTCGCCAAAAAAGAAAGGATGACCGCCTCCATCCGCGGCGTGGGCGCCTTGTAACCGGTCCCTAGGAAGGGGTGAACCGCATGATCTCGCCGGACAAACTAAATTCGCCGTTGTGTTCCGTCGGCTTGTTGCGGGGCCGATTGAGCTTTGTCATGCAGGCCATACAGGGCCGGCGTCAGGACAACGCGGCGCATTTCCGCGTAAACCCCAGGGAACTGGACGATCTCCTGGCGAAAGCCCAGGAAACCTTCTCCAACCTCCTCAAGGCTTCCTATATACTACAGACGGCCATGGAGAATATCCGCTCCGGCGAGGAAGACGCTTTCGATATTTACCTGGAAGACTGGGCGATGTCCCAAACGGGCGAAATCCTCAATAGCGTCGCCGGTTTTTTCCGCGAGTTGGCCGCCTTTTCCTGCGACGGGTTGTCGTTCAGCCCGGACTTGTATGAGGACGGAAACCAGATCATCCGCCAAGCCATGGAAAATGGGGAACTGACGTGAGCCGGGACTGGGCTCGACACCGGCAAGTTCCTTGACCCTCCTGTGAAGCAACAGATTCCTCCTCCCCAAAAAAAAGCGGACGCCATGGCGCCCCGAATGACCGGCAACCGGTTATCCGGAAACGCTAAAGGTCCCTTTTCCCGGGAATAAAAAATCGTTTCAAATATCCGTTTTTAAAAAACTTACCCCTTTGCAGGCCCCTCTCCAGGGTCTTAAATTTAGGTGGGTAGCGAATAACCGTGTACCGGTTATGGCCCGTTAATATTGTTAATGGGTAACTGCTTTAGAACGTTGCATTTATTCCAGATCGAGGAAAATGTCGAGGAGACGCTGGCCGCCTCCTATTTTTTATCCCAATATGCGGCGAACGATGGCATATCGGAGGAACAAGTCCAGATTATCCATGATTTTGTCCAGGAGAGCCGGGACCTGATCGATCAATTGGAACCCACGATCATCGAGTTGGGCGGAAGTTGCAAGGACGCGGATTGCTGGATCGTCAGAAATTGCAACGACGCGAATTGCCCCCGTTCGAGAGAAAGAGCGAAATGCCCTGCTGGCTCGACGGGGGTTGGATCGACGGCGGGTGCAAAAAATGCGGCCTTGCCAAAAGCGCTCAGGATTGTTTGACCTACAAGGTTTTCGAACAGATCAACGGCGACCGCGAAACCCTGAACGCCATCTTTTTATCAATCCCTCTCGCCTTTTCCATCCGAAATTGTCCACATCTTGAAAAGAGCATTTCCCGTGCCGGAAACCACCTTCCCCTCCAACCAGGGGCGGACCGCAATTAAACCAACAAGATATGCGGAACGATTCGTTCCGGGGGGCATGGCCGGATTTGCCGAACGACAAAATTCCGTGGTTTGGGATGGATATTGCGAGGAAAAAACGGGACGTTCTTGAAGGGAAAGGGGAGAGGGCGCCGTCCCCGCGCTTGGCGCGGGGACGGCGAGTGAGCTAGAGACGGCTAATTAAAGATAAGTGGATATGCTTATCCTCTTTTGGTTCTAAAATAATTCTGTTACAATTGGATGTCAAGATAGAAATATCCCTAACCCGCATATTGCATGAGTCGAGAATTTTACTCGAATCGAAAGCCGGGAAATCCCCCTCGGTCCCCTTTTATAAAATCCCCCCCATCCCCTTTGACAAAGGGGAAGTATGGGGGAAGGGAAGATCCCCCCTTTAACAAAGGGGGGCTGGGGGGATTTAAAAACCCCGGCACAAATTGTCCCATCCCCTATTTCGACCCGGCAGGCGTTGTCTCCCGGTCCCAAGCGGTCTCCCGCCAATCACCCCCTTTTGTTCGTGCCATATCCGGGCTCATGCTTTCGAGGGCCTCATGATTTCCCAAACCGCCGAATACGCCCTGCGCGCCGTCGCCTGCCTGGCCACTTATCCCAAGACCTCCCTGACCGCGCCGCGGATCGCGAGCATCACCAAGGTCCCCGCCAGCTACCTTTCCAAGGTCCTCCAGGCTTTGGGGAAAGCCAGGCTCGTCAAGTCCCGGAGAGGGTTGCACGGGGGCTTTCTTTTGGCCCTGCCCGCGAACAAAATTTCCCTTCTGGACGTCATCGATGCCGTGGACCCCATCAGGCCCATCACCCGATGCCCGCTTGACCTGGAAACCCATGGCAACGACCTGTGTCCCTTGCACGACCGGTTGAATAGCGCCATCATGCTCATTCGAAAAGCGTACGGTAACGCCACCGTGGGCGAGCTTGTCTCGCAAACCGGCAAGAGCAAACCGCTCTGCGACATGCCGGACCGGAAAAAAATTTCCTAGCGGCGCGGGACCGTCTCCCCCCATGCGCGGGAGAACCTCCATGTCGATTTCCTTTTCCCTCGGCGGCCGGACAATGGCCGCGCACCGGGTATTCTGCATCGGGCGGAATTACGCGGAACATGTCCGCGAACTCGCGCGCGCCATGCCGGCCGAGCCGACGGTTTTCATGAAACCCGTTTCCAGCCTGGTCCCCGCGGGCGAAACCGTCCATGTCCCGCCCTATGGGAAACAACTGCAACATGAAGCGGAGGCGGTCGCGTGGATTGGCAGGGAAGGCCGGAATATAACAGAGGCGCAAGCCGGTCCTTATATCGCCGGGATCACCCTCGGACTGGATTTGACTCTCCGGGACGTGCAAAACGAGTTAAAAAGCCAGGGCCTCCCCTGGGAGTTGAGCAAGGCGTTCGAGCAGAGCGCGCCCATCGGCTCTTTCCTGCCTTACGACGGTTCCGTCGATCTGGAGGACTTTGCCTTTGTCTGTTCCGTGAACGGGGCGGTGCGTCAGAGAGGGAACACGAAGGACATGCTTTTTCCGATCAAAACGCTGGTCTCGTTCCTGAGCCGGCGATGGACCTTGAAACCGGGCGACTTGATTTTCACCGGGACGCCGTCGGGCGTTGGCCCCCTTGTCCCCGGCGACCGCGCGGTTGTGGAGAGCGATTTGACCGGGGCGTTTTCGTGGGAGATCGCCTGAATTCGATCGCGAATGCGCTTCGGGAGGGGAAACCCCTCTTTCCGGGTTCGGTCAAAAATTTCCAAATTCCCAGGAAAATTTTGCTGAAAAATTTCAATTCACATAGTAATATGGCGACTGCCTGTCGTTGAAAACATTAAATATTTCAATCGCGAGAAGGAAATCATGAGCCAGGTCAGTCAAAAGGTCATTGACGCTTTTGGGCAAACCACGGTCGAAGTCATGCAGGGGTTCATGACCGAAACCACCCCCAAAGCCCCGCTATTCGAACAAGAAGTGCGCGGCGATATCAGTTCGTTCATCAAACTGACGGAGTCGGAAAGAAACGCGATCATCACGCTGGTCTTGTATTTCCCCGAGGGAGCGGCGAGGACGATTTACGGAAAATTGTTCGGCGAGGGGACGGGCGGCATCCAGGACATCTGCAACCTCATCGCCGAGCTGGCCAACATCATCGCCGGAAACGTCAAGGAAAAGATTTCCGGCCTCCACGACGAGATCCTGGGCCTCATCCATCCCGCATCCTCAAACCTGGTCACTGACCCCAAAAAAATGAATTTTGAAATCGACATCCCCACAACGGTCGTGGGAAGCGGGCACATGGTGATCGGGCCCAAGAAAGGCGACGTTTGCAAATTGGCCATCCCGTTTTCCGGGACCCCCGACCCGCTCTTTTACCTGGAACTCACCTTCCGGAAGAAAATGCCGTAGCGGTCTGGACGCCCATGGACGAAATCCGCTACTACATGGAGGAAAACCTGTTGAGCGTCGGTCCCGACGATACCGCCGCAAAGGCCGCGCGGTTCATGCTCGGCCACAAGGTGGGGTCGTTGCTGGTCAAGTCCGGGGAGGACGAATACATCGGCATCGTCACGGAGGGAGACCTTTCCCGCAAAATCATCGCCCAGTCCCGGGACCCCGAGAAAACCAGGGTGCGCGAGGTGATGAGCCAACCCATCCGCTCCATCGAGAGCTCCCGGTTGACGCCCACCGCGCTCATTCAGATGAACAAGAACCACATCCGCCACCTCGCCGTCACCGACGGGGGAAAAATCGTCGGCTTGCTTTCCATAAACGATTTCATCGCCTATTACGCCAACCTTTATTCAAGGAACAAACAAGCGGAGGGACCCTCCGCCCTCGGAGGCTGAAGGGTCTTTTCTCCGACGGGCGCTTCAAGGTTGTCCCAAGACCTCGTTGCGCGCGCGACCGGGCCACAGCTCCGTCCGCAAACCGTATTGCGACAAAAAGCCATAGGTCAGACGCTCGATCCCAAACCCGGCGCACCCCGTCGTCGCGGGGCCCTCATCCCCGTTTGAAATGTTGAACGCCCGCCCGAAATGCGTCCCATGAAAATTAAAGGACGCCGCGGCCAGGGACCGCCCTGGAGCGAGATGGCCCGGGCGGCGTATCGCCGCGGATGTTTCCGCCTCGGCGCGAGCGCGAGGCGGCGTCGCCTCCGGGCGCTTGCCCGGCGCCTCGCCGGCCAGGGACCGCCCTGGAGCGAGATGGCCTAGCTCCGATTGCCCCTCATGACGCTCATTCGCCATCCGAGTCGAGCCTGTCGGCCCCGGCGC
>JACRGP010000147.1 GCA_016217765.1 Nitrospinota bacterium
ATCTTGTCGGCCAGAGCGCTGGGCATTACTGAAGGCATGGTTGCTCCTGAAAAAAGGTTCTAACGTAAAAAACGGGTCGCGAATTTAGACCGCCATGATAATCCCGAAGGGCCGAATCCGCAACGGTAATCCTAGCGGTTGAATCCGGAGCCCGTCTCAGGGGGCGCGGACGGCCCGGACGCCCATGACGAAACAGGTTTTCTTGTCGGCGCCGACCCTGGTCCCGGTCCGCATATCGACGAATCCGGCGCGCTCCGGACCGTCGGTCTCCGACGACCATAGCCAATAAGCCCCGACGGGGCCGAAAATCGGGTCCAGAAGCAGAGGATATTTTTCCTTCCAATCCTTGTAATCGGCCCCGACGTTGTTCGGCTTGTTCCGCTCGACCAATCCCTTGGGGAACTCGGACAGCTCTTCCATGGTGGGCAAACGCCAATCCGAGAACCCGCCGGTTTGCAAATTCTTGACGTAGTCCTGGGCGTCCAGCCAGGTCAGGCATTTCCCAAGTTGGCTCCAACTGTCTTCCCTGGCCCACGCCAGCCCCGATTTCCCGTCAATGACCGCGCCGTCGCCCAGGTCCCTGAACCGGCCGTCGGCCGATAAGGATTCGGCTCCGTATGCCATGGGAAGCGCAAAGAGCGCCACTGCCAGGAAAATCGATATCCAGTAACGGAACGGCGCCATTTTTCACCCTCGATTTGAATTGTTTGATTTCATGTTAGAATGGACAAAAGTTTAAGCGAAAGGGTTGTTCGCATGGCTGTGGAAACGGCTGTTTACGAAAAAGAAGACCAGCGGGAGAGGTTTTACAGCGCCATGTCCTTTTGGATTTCGGTCGTCCTCTCCGCGGCGTTTGCCGTCTGGTATTATACCGCAAACCCGCCCGACGATTCCGCCACCCGCCGGTTGCGCATGTTTTTCAAGAAAAATATCATGGAGGTGACCAAGTTCATCGCGCTTCCTCCCGAAGAGCAGAAAGCGTTCGCCCAGGCGCGGAAGCATCCCTTTTATATTTCGTATTACGACGCTTCGGTGATCGAAAAAGATAAAATCAAGGCCCTCATCCATATGTCCTACGACTATACTCCGTACCAGTATTGGTTCAATATTGTTTTCCTCTGGGTCATCTGTTTCACGACGCTGTGGTTCCTCGGCAAAATGACCGAGGCGGTCCTGGTCGTCCAGCGCAACAAACCCGCCAATAACGACAAGTCCTGAAAAAAATCCCGCCACATCAATGATCGACGAACAATGGGCCAAACGGTTTGCGGCGGATTGGATCGAGTCGTGGAATTCCCACGATTTGGACCGTATTCTGGCGCATTATGCCGACGATTTTGAAATGAGTTCCCCCTTCATTGTTCAGATGGGATTTTCCGCGTCGGGTACGTTGAAGGGCAGGGAAAAAATTCGTCCCTATTGGGAAATGGGATTGGCGCGGGCGCCGCAATTGAAATTCGTTTTATTGGAAACGCTGGTGGGCGCGGACAGCCTGACGATCTATTATCGCAATAACACGGGCAAACTGGCGGCTGAAACGTTGGTTTTTAACGAACGGGGCAAAGTGGTCCAAGGCATTGCCCATTACAAACCCAGAGGCGAATGAATATCTTCCCGGAGCCAATAAGTAAAACGAAAAATTTAAAATACTCCTCCCCTTTCCGCCCTCGATTCGCCCTCCTCCCCCCATGTATTGTCCATTTTTTTGCCGCTCCGTTGCCTCAAAGCCTTGGCGGATCATTGCCGCGGAGTCTCTGTCCTCCAGATGCGATTTCGAATCGAAAAAAACGGCGTAAGGAACTGCGGGCTGTCTCGACCAACCTTCATTCATTTGGCGGTCCGCGCCGGAATCGTCCGGCAACTTTCTAAAAACACAAAGGAGGAAACATGAAAAAAAACAGGGTCGTGAGTTCGGCGATCGCGGGAGTTCTGGCGTTGGGTCTGATGGCGGCGGGCTCGCCGTCGTCGGCGGTCGAGAAGATGGAGGGAATGAGCCCCGAGGGGATGGAGAAATGCTTCGGCGTCGCCAAGGCGGGGATGAACGACTGCAAAAGCGGTATGCACGATTGCAAAGGCAAGGCCAGGGCCAACGGCGAAAAGGATTCATTCGTTCTGGTCCCCAAGGGGACCTGCGACAAGATCGTCGGCGGCAAAGTCGGCTGAAGGGCGACCGTGAACCGCGCCTCCCCAAAATTCGACCCAATTCCGGCGAAAGCCGGAATTGGATTGCGCGCCCCGCATTACCGGGAAATCCTCGCGACGTTGCCCGCCGCGGGGTGGTTTGAGGTCCACGGCGAGAATTTTTTCGGCGACGGCGGCCAGCCCCTCTATTTCCTGGAGCGGATCCGGTCCCATTACCCCCTCGCCTTGCATGGGGTGGGCCTGTCCCTGGGGTCCGCCGGTCCCCTGGACCGGGCGCGCCTCGCCAGGATCAAGTCCCTGGCCGGGCGTTTCCAGCCCGGTTTCGTTTCCGAACATTTGAGTTGGGCCGGCGTTGACGGACGTTACTCGAATTGCCTTTTGCCCTTGCCCTATACGGAGAAATCCCTGAAACACGTTTGCCGACGCGTCGAGCGGGTCCAGGAGTTTCTGGGACGGCGGATTTTAATCGAGAACGTTTCCAGCTATCTGCAATTCAAACAGTCGACCGTTCCCGAATGGGCATGCCACAAGGTCTTTTTTGCCGCCGACCGCGATGCGTTCCCGCTGGACAGGCTGGCGCAAGTCCCGCAAAGCCGGCACGGGCATCTCCGGTTCAAGCTCAACCCGGCATGCCGGTTGGTCCGGTCGCGGTTTCCCATCCACCGCATCTGGGAAATACACCAGGCGGATTATGCCGGCGAGAGCGCCGTCGATCCGCACGAAGGCGGGGCGGACCTTTTGATCGGACGGCGCGAGCGCGTCATCGGCCTGTTCCCGCTGAGTTCCAGCGAATGGGATTTTCTGAACGCCTTGGGAGCGGAGCAAACTTTTTCCAAGGCATGCGTCGGAGTTCTAGCGAAGTATCCGGGGTTCGACGTCGCCGGTCGTTTGCGGCGTTTTGTCGCGGAGGCCCTCCTGGTCGATTTTTATGACGAAAGAAAACGGAGGGAAA
>JACRGP010000018.1 GCA_016217765.1 Nitrospinota bacterium
GATTTTGGAGCGGCGCGTATCCTCGGCCGCTATGAGATGAACGGAGCGAAGCGTTTCGACGGCCCGGTAGGTGATGTCCGACAAGTTGCCGATGGGGGCGCTCACGATAAATAACGTACCCGTATCCTCGCCTACCATAGGCTCCTATTGTACTTGGACAGCAAAAAAAACTCAATAACTAACCAAATAACAAGGCAATACAGACTGGGTAGGAGGGATGCCTTTCGACGATCGCGTCAGCGTCATCGCCGCGTTGCCCCTACGGCGAGTAGCCAGCGTGCCGCCAACGTGAACGTTGGATCCAACGCCGCCTCAGGCTGACGCCGAGGCGGATGTAACTCCCCCTTGCAAAGGGGGCCGGGGGGGATTCGCATTTCGGCGATCGCGTCAGCGTCATCGCCGCGTTGCCCCTACGGCGAGTAGCCAGCGTGCCGCTGGATCCAACGCCGCCTCAGGCTGACGCCGAGGCGGATGTAACTCCCCCTTGCAAAGGGGGCCGGGGGGATTCGCATTTCGGCGATCGCGTCAGCGTCATCGCCGCATTGCCCCTACGGCGAGTAGTGTTTCACGTGGAACATTTTTCGAAAATCATCAGTTTGGAGGGAATCCCGTGATAACTCTGGATGGGGATTTCCTCGGTAACCGGCAGGGAAGGGCTGGCGGTGTCGGTTTCCTTTTTGATCACGATCCGGCCCCCGGTTTTCAGGAAGGGGAACCCCATCTCCAGGCATTCGGCCATGGGAGCGACCGCCTTGAAAACAATGTAATCGAACCGGCCCGCGTAGCCCTCTTTTTGGAGCAACTCCTCGGCCCGCGCGTTGACCACTTCCAGTCGCGGGAGAGCCAGACTGCGGGCCACGGCCTGCAAAAAATTCGCGCGCTTTCTCCGGCTCTCCACCAAGGTCATGGGGTAATCGGGAAAGATGATTTTTAAGGGGATTCCAGGGAACCCGGCGCCGCTCCCGATATCCAAAATCTCAGGACATCGCCCCCGAAGAGCCCGCGCGTATTGCAGGGAATCGAAAACGTGTTTCTCCAGGACCGCTTGGGGGTCGTCCTCGGACGTGAGGTCGATCTTCCGGCTCCATTTACCCCATTCGGCCAGGAAGGCGAGCATTTTTTCCACCTTGTCCGGCGATTGCGCCGAGGCGTCCAACCCCAAACCGGGATGGCCGAGGATTTCGATCGTTTTTGCTTTTGAAGAGGAAACCGGTCGCAAGGCGGCTTAGTTCCGGTGCAGGATTTTGCGGAATTCCTGCGTGAGGAGCGGCACGACCTGCAAGACGTCGCCCACGATGCCGTAATCCGCCACGGAGAATATGGGAGCGTTGGGGTCCTTGTTGACCGCCACGATGCATTTGGAGGAGGACATCCCGGCCAGGTGTTGAACGGCTCCGGAAATCCCGCAGGCGATATAGAGGTCCGGGGTCACCGTCCGGCCCGTCTGTCCGACCTGATTGGAATACTTCCGCCAGCCTTTGTCCACCACCGGACGGCTGGCGCCCACCGCGCCGCCCAGGACCGCCGCCAGTTCCTCCAGGAGCTTGAAATTATCCGGGCTTTGCATGCCCAAGCCGCCGGAAACCAGAATCCGCGCCTCCGTGATGTCCAAGGCAGTCCCCGTCTCCTTGACCGCTTCCGTTACCCGGGTCAGGAGAGAGGACTCCGGCAGATCAAGATTGCGTGTAGTCACGGTCAGCGTACCGCTGGAGCCAACGCCGCCTCCGGCTGACGCCGAGGCGGGAACTGCTCCCCCTTGCAAAGGGGGCTGGGGGGATTCGCATTTCGGCGATCGCGTCAGCGTCATCGCCGCGTCGCCTCCTGGCGGTTGCCCGGCGCGGAAGACATTGGGCCGCAAGGTGAGGATCGGCAGAACGTTCTCGGCGAACGTCACGGTGGAAATGGCTTTCCCGGCATAGACCGGCCGCCGGACACGCAGGTTTTGCCCGCCGTCCCACTCCAGGGAAATGCAATCCGTCGCCAGACCGGCGTCGAATTGCGCCGACAAGCCTGCCGACAGCTCCTTGCCGTGGACCGTGGCCCCCATAGCCACGAGGGCGGGGGGATTTTCCCGGATCGCCGGAGATAGCGCCGCAAGATATCCGGCGCAGGTATATTGGGCCAACGCCGGACCTTTAAGAAAAAGAACCGCGTCGGCCCCATGGTGCGCCAGGGAATCGAGTTCGGCTTGGACCGCCTCCGCTCCAAGATAGACCGCGACCGTTTTACCGCCGGAGGAAGCAGACAACCCCCGCGCGGCATTCAGGACCTCATGGGTGACGGCCTTCGCCGCGCCGTCCGCATGCTCGACGATGACCCAGATGTCTTTCGCTGGAGATTCAGGCATTTTTCACGAAACGAAGGCGAATTTTAACCACCGATGAACACAGATGAACACAGATAGCAACCCTCTTATCTTTTCAGTTTAGCTCTTATCGGTGTTTATCCGTGTTCATCGGTGGTTCATATTGTGTCTTGTTCCACGTGGAACATTCAAGTTGCGGAAAAGAATAACGCAAGCCACGACGGCACGTCAACCGAAAGGGTGGGGGGATAGCCGAGAATTTTCCCCCAGTTACCTGCTTTTCCACTCGGACCTTACATTTCGGTTGCTTCTGTGTAACCTATAGGTTACAATCGATTCTTCTTGGTTTGGCTGGACTATCGGGGGTAGAAAAATGAAACGGAAAAAAAGCGTGCCTTACGAGGACGATTTGATCGAATCGCTACGTAAAAACCCGGAGGAAGCGGCGGCCTATCTCAGCGCCGCGTTGGAGGACGGCGATCCGGGAGTGTTTTTTCTGGCATTGAAGGATTGCATCAAGGCATTCGGCGGCATGGCCGGGATCGCCCGCAAAACCGGCCTGGCTCGCGAGGCCCTTTACCGAAGCCTTTCGGAGACCGGCAACCCGGAATTCAAAAACGTCAACGCCTTGATCGGGGCGTTGGGATTTAAAATTTCAATAGACCCGCTGAAAAAGAAACCCGCGAAAGACCGGAAAGGGAAGGCGGCTTGACGCGGAGTTACTGAGGGGAGCGCTAAATGGATGGCATTTCAAATCCCCCTAAATCCCCCTTTGCAAGGGGGACTTTCGCTCCCCTCTTTGAAAAAGAGGGGCGGGGGAGATTTTTATCCTTAACAGGCAAAAGCGTTAAAAATGCCGCCTGTTTTATGCTCCGAGTAATAAGATAAATCATTTTCAACCGCGTCGAATTCAGGCCAACAAAAGACCTTTATTTCTGACAAAGCAAAAGAGACCAAATATGAATCACGATAACATCTTAAGATGGGCTATTTTCTCTGTGTCAGTCGTATTGTTCGGGTTTGGATTACGACTTTCTTTTACTGAAAATCAAACGGGTTCTGCCGCAACATATACCGTTGCCATCATCTGTTTGATATTCGTGTTCCTGTCAAAATTCAAACGTTTTAAAGGGCTTGGACTTGAGGCTGAAATGTGGGAAGACAAAATGGAAGAGGCGAATGTATTGATCGAAAAGCTTCAAGCCCTTGCAATAGCAACAGCACAGCCAATTTTGAAAATTGTTACTCGTATTGGCTATTGGGATTCTTCTTTTTCTTCTAGTGAATTGGAGGAAGTAAAAAATGAATATTCCAAAATTTTCAGAGAAATGGGCGTTTCGCTAGACAGAATACCCGATCTTGGAAAGACGATGGATGACAGTATCGAAAAAATGAAGCAACATGAACAAGAACAAGCAAATAAGAAAAAGGGACAAGCCTCTCCTTAGCAAATAATCGGCTTTCCATTAATGATGAGTTAATGTAAAACGATTTTCTCAGTACTCAACCAATCAAATCTTTGAACCGCCTGTATATTTCAAGATGAACAGATCGCCCATGATGTATTGGTCTTTCTCCTTCCGCACCTCGGACTCCCGGCACAGCTCCACGGTGAACCCGAACCGGTCCGCCAAGGACTGGATGTAGGCGCGGGACTGGGCGAAGCGTCCCGTCGGCCGCAGGACATAATCCTCCCCCTCGCAACTCTCGGTGCCGAAGGCCAGATAGGCTCCCGCCATGGCGCAGTGGGGCAGGGCGGCGAACAGCGGCTCCAGTTTTCCCAGGTACATGAACACGTCGGTGGCGATGAACAGGTCGTATTTTTCCTCGGTTGCATTGAGGAACGCGACGATCTCGCCGGTCTGCAACGCGTCGTAGATGTTTTTGGCGCGGGCAACTTCGATGATTTTGGGGGCGATGTCGATGCCGCTGAGCCGGTCGCAGAGGGAGCGGAAGGCGGCCCCGGACAACCCGGTGCCGCACCCCAGGTCGAGGGCGTTGCGGAACCGTATGCCGGTCCCGAGATGTCCGTCCATGGCGTGGCGGAGTTTTTCCGGGACCCGGTAGCCCAGATCGTCGACCAGTTGCTTGTCGAACTGGGCCGAGGTCTGGTCGAACAGGTTCTTGACGTATTCGATGGGGACGGTATCGGCGCTCTGGCCGGTCAAGGCGGACAGCATGTGCCGCGCGCCGGGGTGGGAGGGGTCGAGTTCCGTAGTCCGCCGGTAAGAGGCGACCGCCTCGTCCATCCGGTTGAGGTTCCCGAACACCCCCGCCAGGTTGTTATGAGCTTCCGCGTAACCGGGATCGATCCGCACCGCTTCTTGAAAACAGACGGCCGCGGATTCCATCGCGCCCTGCTCGACCAGGGCGATGCCCAGGTTGTTGTGCGCCTGCGCAAGATTGGGATCGATGGCCAGCGCTTTCCGGTACGAGGCGACGGCCTCGTCCAGCCGTCCCAGGTTCTTCAAGGCAATGCCCAGGTTGTTGTGCGCCTGGGCATAATTGGGCTGGATGGCCAGCGCTTTCCGGTACGAGGCGGCCGCCTCGTCCAACCGTCCCAGGTTCTTCAAGGCGATGCCCAGATTGTTGTGCGCCAACACGTGTCGCGGGTCGAGTTCCGTAGCCCGCCGGTAGGAAACGACGGCCTCGTCCAGCCGTCCCAGCCGTTGCAGGGCATTCGCCAGATTGAAATGCGCGTCCGCGTCCTCCGGGCTGAGGTCCAAGGCGTTTCGGAAGGAAGCGACGGCGTCCTCCGTCCGGCCCGCTTCGTCGAGGGCCAGGGCGAGGTTGTAATGCGCCGCCGACGCCGACGGAAACAGTTCGATGGTCTTCCGGTACGCGTCCGCCGCTTGTTCCGGCTTGCCTTGCGCCTTGTAGACGTTGCCGAGGCTGAAATGCGCCTCGGCGTATTCCGGGTGGACGCGCGCCGCCTGGCCGATCAGTTCCGCCGCCGTTTCCAGATGACCCGCCCGGTAGGCGAGGGTCCCCAGCAGATACAGCGCTTCCGCATGGTTGGGAGAAACCTCCAGGATTTCGCGGTAGAGGCGCTCCGCCTCCCGCAATCGGCCGTCGCGATGACATTGCTGGGCAAAATTCAGTTTTTCTTGAAGGTCCATGCGATCCCGTCCGTTCGCAAAGGCTTTCTCTGATCCGGATGTTGCACGAGTCGAAAGCGCTGGGAAATCCCCCTCGGTCCCCCCTTTAACAAAGGGGGAAGGGGAGGTCCCCCCTTTAACAAAGGGGGAAGGGGAGGTCCCCCCTTTAACAAAGGGGGAAGGGGAGGTCCCCCCTTTAACAAAGGGGGGCTGGGGGGATTTAAAGATCCCGGCACAAACTGTCCCATTCCATGCCTCGGCTCGACAGCCGCCGTCTCTTGGTCCCAAGCGGTCTCCCGCCATTCTCCCCTTTTGTTCGCGCAATATCCGGGCTAATCCTCCGTCCCATCCTCGCGCAAACCGCGCGGCGCCAGAAAGGGGAGAATCAGGCATGCCGCGATGCACGCGTAGCTGAAGACGTCGCCGTACAAGGAATAATAAGTCGGCCCCCGGCGGCTCGGGAAGATTTCCGTCAACACCAGGTCCTCGACGAACAGGGGGGTTGCCTGGCGGATTCTGCCCATGGGGTCGATCATGCCGCTGATGCCGGTATTGGCGGCCCGCGCGATGGGGACCCGGTTCTCGACGGCCCGCAGGGCGCCCATGCCCATATGCTGGCGCGACGCGGCGCTCCTGCCGAACCAGGCGTCGTTGGTGATGTTCACCAGAAATTCCGCCCCGTCCTTGACCGGCCGGCGGACCAGGTCGGGGAAGGCGATTTCGTAGCAGATGGAAACGGCGAACCGCCCGCCCCTGGCCTGGAACACCTCGCTCTTCACCCCCCGGCCGAAATCGCCCACCATTTCCACCAGTTTTTCCACGAACCACAGCAGTCGGCGGAACGGGACGAATTCGCCGAAGGGGACCAGATGGATTTTATCATACCGTCCGAGGGTCTCGCCCGCCGCCGAGACGAGGAACGCGCTGTTGTACAATAGTGGCCCGTTCGGGCCATCTTCCTGATAAGGGCTTCCGAACAGCAGGGCCGTCCCGGCGGTCCGCGCCAAGTCGCGCGCGGCGCCGTTTCCCTCCCGGTTGTTCGCGAAAAAGAACGGCGTGGCGGCCTCGGGCCAGACGATCAGGTCCGGGCTGGACTTGGCCGCTTCCAGCGTCAGGCGGCGGTAGGTTTGCCACACCTTGCCGCTATGGGCCGGGTCCCACTTGCGCCCCTGTTCGATATTTCCTTGAAGCAGGGCGATCTTCACCGGGCGCCCGGAGGGGGAACGCCCCGGAGCGGAATGGCCCGGCTCCGATTGCCCCGCGGTACGCTCATTCGCCATCCGAGTCAAGCCCGTTGGGTCCGGCGCCTCGCCGGCCGGTCCGATGGAGAGGACAAAATACCCATAGCCTAAACAGGCGCATACCATGAAAACGGTCGCCCCCGCCACCCGCCCCGGCCAGCTAGCCGCCCCGGCAAATAGCATGAATCCCCCCGGCCCCCTTTGCAAGGGGGAGGTAACCCCCGCCTCCGCGCCAGCGGGAGGCGGCGTTGGATCCAACGGCACGTTGGCGTCACGCCCGCGGAAATACCAGGCGTTCGCCAGGTAATGGACCGCGGCGTTGACCAGGACAATCAACGCGGAGATGCCGTACACCCCTGTCCATTCCGCGACCTGGATGACCGGCAGGGTGGCGTACTGGGAATAGCCCAAACCCAGCCAGGAAAAGCCGTATTCCGGATGCGTCGAACGCAGGTACTCGAGCGCCGTCCACAGGGGCGGCGCCAGCAGGAAAAAAAACAACGGGTTGCCCCGGCTGAACCGCTTGACAAGGTAGCAGAACAGCGAAACGTAAAAACTCAGGTACAGGACCAGGATCCCCAGGACCAGCCAGCTCAAGGCCGGCGGCTGATGCCCGTAATCCACCAGCGTATTGGTGACCCAGCTCAAGCCGCCGAAATAGAAGACGACGCCCGCCAGCAGACCGCATAAAGCCGCGCGCGGCAAAGGCTGGTCCTCGATGGCGAAAAACAGGGGGACGAGCGCGATCCAGGCGAGCGGTTCCAGGTCGAAACCCGGGAAAATCAAGATCAGCAAAACCCCAGTCAGGACGGAGAGGACGAAGGGTCTGGCGCTTTTAAAGTTTGGCACGCGGCGGATTCCCCTATATAATGAAATCAAGGGATTTCATGATAAGGCCAATTCGTCTTGGAAACGCAAAAAAGATTAATCGATAGCATAAAAAAGGTTTGCATCTGCCGGGGCGTGACCGCGGGCACGATCATGGAGGCGATCCGTAGCGGGCGCTCGACTTTCGAGGCCCTCCGGCGCGCCATCGGCGTGGGCACGGGAAACTGCAAAGCCCGCCGGTGCCGCCATAATATCGAAAAAAGGTTGAAGGACCACAAGGAAAGCTTGAAGACCGAAACCCCCGTCGGGTAACCAACGTGCCGTTGGATCCAACTGGCTTGACCCGGATGGCGAACGAACGTCATCGAGGGCAATCCGGGCTTTGGCTATCCCCGCCCCGGGGCGGCCCCCGCCCGGAGTGACGCCGGATTCAATGCCGCCTCCGGCTGAGGCAGAGTGGGAATTGTGTTGCGTCGCCCAGCATCGTCACGCATCCCAAAAAGGATAGGGTTCCGCCCAGCATCTGCAACCATAATCCTCGCCGGGATTCCCGCCTTTTGGAGGATTATTCCAATCGAAAACCTTTCCCTCCCTCTCGGCGTGTTCGGATCGCACCTGAGAATCCCTGCGCGTCCGCCAAATATATCTTTGCCCTGTCTTGTTGAGCCTTATTGTTTCCCCGGGCGTATAACGCTCAAAACGAATCATGGCTTTGATCATCGTCCAAAGTTGCTCATCCGTTAACTTGACCATTGGGGTATTCGGATCGAGTCCGCTACGCTTCACCACGAATTTGACATAGTTCTCCGCGCTCTTGCTATCTTTACCGGCATATTGCCTTATGGCATCGCCCACAGCGAGTCTTTGATAGATTGGCCTTTTAAGGAAAGCAAACATGGCCGTCAGACCGGTCTTAAAATCCGGGAAAATGGCGAGAGGCGGTTTTTCCGGATCGGGCTTTTGCCCTGTCATTAAATCGCTACCGATCGACCCATGCCGTGTGGCCAACGGTCCCGCAGTGACATTTCCGGGATTTTTGTTCCTCCAAGATCTGGATCCTCCAGATCGTCGTTCCCGGCTTCCGTCAGGGCTCTGAAGAACCACAGTCCCATCTCCTTCAAGCGAACTCTTATTAGGCATTATTCCATCTTTGGGCTCAGCCACATCGCCTAAAATCTCCCATACGGATTCGGGGATGCCATCGATCCACTTTTCCCTGTCCACAACGACGTCATCATCAGGGCGTCTGATTTCAAGCCGGATTCTGCCATCCGCGGGGTCATCCTGCGTGGTATCTATAAACTCGTAAACCGGTTTGTCCTTTTTGGATTCAATGTGGAATGCATGGATCGGCGCGTTTCTCATTTTGACCTCGTTTTTCGCTGATTAAGAATGCTCAAAAAAGATAAAATCCCCACTCCGCTTCGGGGACCGATTTTCAGCTACGGGGGAAATCCTCTCCCTCCTAATATATGTGAACCGATCAAGTGGGTTTTGAGGCGGAAGCTTTAATTACAAAGAGTTGCGCCGACAAAAAGGTAGGTAGATTGGTTTTTCGCTACAGTCACCATCCCTCCATGTATTCTATCTTGTATTGCCGCGCAAACTCGGCGAAGTCATTTCCCAAAAAAATCGGATTTTCTCCTCCGGGGGCGACCAGCCAGTACAAATAGCGAAGATTGTTTTCCTTGTCGCGGACGCGGTCTTCGACAATGAGACGGCCGGTCCAATCTTCCTTGTCGGCGCTCTCGATGACCTTGAAATCGTAACCGTCCGCGATATGGCGCCCGTTTTTTCCGTCGACGCCGATCGCATGAATGGCGTCGGGAGGAAACCAGACCTCCGTCATAAAATAAACGGTTTTGCCGTCGGGGGAAAAAGTCAGCTTTCTAAACTCCGTTATCGACTCGGTCCTCTTGACGCCGGGCGAGGCGTCCGCGGCCTCGTGCAACAGGCGTTCGCTCCGGTTGCCAAGATCGTATATCCACAACTGCTCGGTGGCGCAACCATACCGTCCGGGATCCTTGCACATTCTGGTCCCGCCGGGGATTTCCCTGATGAACGCGACCCATTGGCCGTCCGGCGAGAGGTTCGGCGCGCGGTCGTAGCCGCTGTTCGTCAGCCGCGCGGTCCCGCTTTCGTTCTTGAGGAAAATATTTCCATTTTTCGCGAACGGCCTTCCATGGGAGGAATTGGATGACGACCCGCTCTCCATATATTCGATGTCGAGCTTCCGGGCGAAATCGTCAAGATGAATGCTATCTCCGACAGGTTCCAAGGTTTTCCCATCGGGGGCAATTACCCAATGCCAGTCATAAGACCCGCCCGAGAAAAAATACCGGTGTTGCTCGACAAGAAGATGTCCCGCCAAACCTTTCATTTCCTCCATGCCGACGCGTTTGATGACCCGGAGGCCCCTTCCTGGCGCGACAAATCGCGCGCCCCCGCCGTCGATGCCGACCGCATGAATGGCGCCGGAAAGTTGCCCATCGCGAGTTTCGAAATAAACGGTTTTGCCGTCGGGGGAAAAGGTTTTGTTCCCGAATTTGATTATGGCGTGGATCCCGTAGTTGCCGAGAGGGTCTGGCGTTGGTTCCAGGAGCATGCGTTCGCTCCGGTTGCCGAGGCCAAAAATCCATAATTGCTCGTCGGCGCATTCATAGGGCTCCATTTCGTCTTTCTCGCATTGTATCGCCTTGCCCGGAATCTCCCTTGAGAAGGCAACCCATTGGCCGTCCGGCGACAACACCGGTTCGCGATCGCGTCCGCTGGTTGTCAACTGCTCCGTCTTGGTTCCGGTCTTGAGGAAAACGCTCCTCTTCTCGACATACACCATCCCCTTGGGATTTTCCTTTTCGGCGCCAGCCGGCGGCAACGGTCCCAAAAGCCAGGCAAGCGCAACGCCAACCGCCGCCAATTTATTCGACAGTCTCGGCGCCTTGCGATGTCCTTGATGCCGGAAACCGGTCACGGTCATAAATGTCCCGAGGGTGTCCAACGAAAAAAATCGGCGGTTTGAATTTTCCGTAAGAGCGGCCTGGCCATGAACCGTCGGTTCGCTTGGGTTGCTTGAAATCGGAGACCCATTGCTCTCCATTATACATTTGTATATGGCCTTGGGGGGATCCTGGCCGGGCGGCGCCTCCGCGCCGGGTAAACGCCCGGTCATTCCGGCGGCCGCGCCGGCGCGCCGATTATTGAAGTTCCGCGATGGCCTTGGCGATGCGGTCCGCTCCGCGGACGATATTTTCCATCGAGGTGGCAAAGGAGAGCCGGGCGTGGGCGTCGGCGCCGAACGCGACGCCGGGGACCAGCGCCACTTTCGCTTCCGACAGCAGATATTCCGCGAGGGCCATGGAGCCCTCGATTTTCCTGCCTTTGAAACTTCTTCCGTACGCTCCGGAAAAATCGGGGAAGGCGTAGAACGACCCCATCGGCTTGAAACAGGAAACGCCGGGAATTTTCAGCAAACGCTCGAGAAGGACGTCGCGCCGCTTCTCGAATTCCCGCGCCATTTTCTCGACGTCGTCCTGCGGCCCGGACAAGGCCTCGATACTGGCGGCTTGAGAGATGGAACAAGGGTTCGAGGTCATCTGGCCCTGCAGTTTGGCCGTCTGGGCGGCGATGTCCGGCTCGGCGGCCAGATAGCCGATGCGCCAGCCGGTCATGGCGTAGCTTTTCGACACCCCGTTGATGACCACGCAGTTCTTCTTCACCTCGTTGGATAAGGAGGCGATGCTGACCGGCTGGAATCCGTCGAACACGATCTTCTCGTAGATCTCGTCGGAAACGATCAACAGTTTTCTGCGCAACGCGAACTCGGCGATCCCCTCCAACTCCTGGCGGGTATAGGCCGATCCCGTGGGGTTGGACGGGCTGTTGACGATCACGGCGCGGGTGTTGGAGGTCGTCGCCCTCTCCAAACTTTCGGGCGTGACCTTGAACCCGTCTCCCGCGCCGGTGTGGACGATGACCGGCCGGGCCCCGGCGAGCAGGATCATTTCGGGATACGACACCCAATAAGGCGCCGGGACGAGGACCTCGTCGCCCTCCTCCCAAAGGACCTGCGCCAGGTTGTAAAAAGACTGCTTGGCCCCGCAGGAAACCACGATCTGACCGCGCTCGTAGGAAAGTCCGTTCTCCCTTTTGAGTTTCGCGACGATGGCGTCTTTCAACTCGTTGGTCCCCGCCACCGGGGTGTAACGGGTTTGGTTCTGGCGGATGGCCTCGATACCGGCGTTCTTCACCCGTTCCGGGGTCGAGAAATCCGGCTCCCCCGCCCCGAACCCGATGACGTCCTCCCCCTTCGCCTTGAGGTCGCGCGCGGCGGCCTCGATCGCCAGCGTCATGGAGGGCTGGACCGTTTGTATGCGTTTGGAGAATTTCATTCTTTTATATCGCGAAGTTTTTGGGCCACGACCGGCGGCACCAGCTTGGCGATGTCGCCGCCATGCCGGGCGATTTCCTTGACGAAATTGGAACTCAAAAAAGAATATTCCTGGCTGGGGATCATGAACAGCGTCTCGATATCCTGGTCGAGGTTGCGGTTCATCAGGCCCATTTGCAACTCAAACTCGAAATCGCTGACCGCCCGCAGGCCCTTGATGATGACCCGCGCTTTATGCTCCCGGGCAAAATCCACCAGCAAATTGCTGAACGGATAAACCGCGATGTTCCTGAGGTCGCTCGTCGCCTCCAAAATGAAACCCACCCGCTCGTCGACCGAGAAGACCGGGTTCTTTTTTGGATTCAACGCGACCGCCACGACCAGCCGGTCGAACAGCAGAAGCGCCCTCCGCATGATATCGAGATGGCCGTTCGTTACGGGATCGAAAGTCCCGGGATAGATGGCTATGCGTTCGCTCGTCATGAAGGATTTGTTATGGGGTGCGGCAAAAAACGGGAGGATTATACCCTTAATTTTTCCTTTCGCAAAGGGTATTGTCCCGCCCGCCGGGGAATGCTTGACCACCGGGGACGAGAACGACACCCAGTTCAAAGGCAAGAAGACGCCCATGGGAATCGCCATCTGGAACGGCAACAACAAGGAAAGAAACGGCCAGAAGGCGGTCACCCAGTGGCAGACGCTTGAGTATTAACAGTTCGTATTAGTATCCGGTTCCACCTCTCGATCCGGCCCAAGGCAGGACTTCACGGTCCTGCCTTGGGCTTTTTTTTGCCCGGACTTACGAATCGAAAGCTGGGAAATCCCCCTCGGTCCCCCTTTTTCAAAGGGGGAAGGGAAGACCCCCATTTAACAAAGGGAAAAAAAATACCCCCCTTTATTAAAGGGGGGCTGGGGGGATTTAAAAACCCCGGGACAAACCGTCCATGCCCTAATTTCGGCCTGGCCAGCGGCACGCTGGCGGACGGGCTCACGATTCCATGGGCCATCCTTTTTCCGCCCAGCGGTGCATTCCTCCTTCCCCAACGCAAACGATATTATTCAATCCGGCGTCGCGGAGGGTTTGGGAGGCCATCTTGGCGCGTCCGCCCATTTTACAGTGGACGTACACGGTCTTGTAATTTCTCAGTTCGCCGGCGATCGAATCGACTTGATCGTGAGGCGTATTGCGGGCGCCCTTGATATGGCCCGACTCGAATTCCCCGGCGCCTCTAACGTCCAGAATCAAATCGTCCTTCCCCAGGTTGTTAACGCGTTCATGCAGTTGGTCTATGCTGATGTTCTCCATGGTCCTCCTCTGAAGATCGGTGTGTGACGGGCGAAAACTCCGCGCGCGAAAGGGGTCTTCGGTTTGGATTCTACCATGAAAAAAAAGATTCTCGTCTCCCCGCAAAATTTCAATCCGTGACGACTGTTTTATCTCGTTACCGATGCCCTCGTCCATAAAGCCCTCCCGCCGGACCGCCCCTCCGCAGGAATAAAATGCCGATGGTTTTTTGACGGTCATGCGGTTTCCGGCAAGTGGAAGACAATCCGCCGATTTCTATTAAAACATTGTTTTTATTGATGTTTTTATCTATCTCGGCGACCGGCGCGCGGGCGTTTCCGCGTTTGGTATAAGATTTGCTCTGAATTCGTTACAGAACTTCGGGAGGGCTTTATGGACGAGGGCATTTACATCGCCGCGGCCGGCGGAATCAAGCAACAGAGGAAGCTGGACCTCATCAGCAACAATCTGGCGAACCTCAATAACGTCGGGTTCAAAAAGGACCAGGCGATGTTTCAGGCTCTGCTGACGCCGTTTAAAGAGGACCTCGGTTTCGAGGCCAGCCGGGCGGCGACGCTCCCGCCAACGAAATCGAACGAAACCGTGTCCTATGTGGGAATTTCGGGGTTTTCCACCGATCATTCCCAAGGGACGTTGCTAAACACGCAAAATCCGCTGGACCTGGCTTTGGATGGCGAAGGTTATTTCGCGATCCAAACGCCGGCGGGCATAAGGTACACGCGCAAGGGCGATTTCCGCCTCGACGCCGAGAACAGGCTGGTCACGCAGAACGGCCACCCGGTCTTGACCGAAAAGGGAGGTCCCCTGGTCCTGGAGATTTCCGGAAAGGCCGTCGATATCGACGCGAACGGGACGGTCACGGTGGGCGCGGGATTGGAAAATACCTCCCTCGGCAAGTTGCGGGTGGTGGATTTCGCGGACAAATCCAAATTAATGAAGGAAGGCGACGGGTTGTTTCGCGCCATCGACCCGAAGGCGGAAAAACCCGCGCAAAACGCTTCGGTGCGCCAGGGGTTTTTGGAGAATTCCAACGTCAATTCGGTGGGGGAAATGTCGAAAATGGTGGAAACCCTGCGTACGTTCGAGGCTTATCAAAAGGTCATCCAGTCGATCGACCATATCAACACCGAATCCGCCAATACCATAGGAAGGGTCGTTTAACGCAGAGGATTAAAGCGCGAACGGAATCCGACTCCCATTTTTCGGGCAACTCAACGGAAAGGAAGAAACCTCATGATCCGATCTTTATACGTCGCTTCGACGGGCATGAACGCCCAGGACTTGAACGTTAGCGTCATCGCCAACAACCTGGCCAACGTCAACACGACGGGGTTCAAGCGTAGCCGTCCGGATTTCCAGGACCTGCTCTACCAGAACCTGCGCCTGGTGGGAACCCTGTCGGAAGCGGGCAACCAGGTGCCCACGGGTATCCAGTTGGGACTGGGCGTCAAACCCGCCGCGGTGCAGAAGATTTTTTTGCAGGGCGACCCGGTGCAGACCCAGAACCCGCTGGATTTGGCCATCCAGGGTCAAGGATTTTTTCAGATCACGCTCGCGGACGGGACCATCGCCTACACCCGCGCGGGGGCTTTCAAGCTGGACAATACGGGCCAGATCGTGACTTCGGACGGGCTCCGGATGGAGCCGGCCATAACGGTCCCTCCCGACGCCTTGCAAATCGCGGTCGATAACCAGGGGAGCGTTTCGGTGACCCAGCCGGGAGCGACGGCGCCCGCCGTCCTCGGGACCATCCAGTTGGCGACGTTCCAAAACTCGGCGGGCCTGCAAGCCATCGGGTTCAGCCTGTTCAAGGAAACGGACGCCTCCGGCACGCCGACCACCGGCACCGCGGGCATCGACAACCGCGGGACCATTCAACAGGGGTTCCTGGAGCTTTCCAACGTCAGCGTGGTGGAGGAAATGGTGAACCTCATCACCGCCCAGCGGGCGTATGAGGTGAATTCGCGGTCGGTGCAGACGGCCGACCAGATGTTGCAAATCGCCAACAACTTGATCCGGTAACAACCATGTTCTGGGTTAAAAATCTTGTTTTAATAGCGATCGCCGGGGTCTTTCTGGCGAGCGCATGTCCCGCCGAGGCCGGGGGCATCGCCGGAAAAAGGCAGGACAAGGAAACTCCCGCCGCCGCGCCCAGGGAAACGCGGAAGATCGCGGCCAGGGAGATCGAAAAAAACGCGCAAAATTATCTGGCGGAACATCTCCCCTGGGAACCGGAGCGGGTCGAAATCCAAGTCGGTTACGACGGGGAAGACATCGAGCTCCCGGCCGGCAAGATTCAATACGAGTACTCGCTTCCCCAGAACCTGAGCCGCGCGGGACGCATCCCCGTCGCGCTCAAGGTCCAGGGGGAGGGCGTTGCGCCGCGCCTGTTGCGGTTGACGGCTTTTGTCAACGTATACCAGGACGTGGTCAAACTCAGAAAAGCCGTCCGGCGCGGAGCGGTGTTGCGAGCGGAGGACCTGGAACTGGAGCAGATCAAGACCGACAGGCCGGTCAGCGGCGTCATCACGCGCATCCAGGACGCCGCGGGACTGGAGGTCACCCGCAACCTGGACAACGGGAAGACATTGACGCTCGACTTGTTGAGGAAACCCTTCGTCATCAACCGCGGCGACCATGTCCTTATCATCGCCGTGAAAGGCGACATGAAAATAACGGCTTCGGGCATCGCCAAGGACAGCGGCGTCGAAGGCAACACGATCCCGGTCGAAAATGTGCAAACGAAAAAGGTCGTCTATGGACAAGTGGTGGACCAGAATTCGGTCAAAATCAATTTCTAGCGCGGCCAGCGTCACGCTGGCCGGGCAAGCGCCCGGCTCGCCAGGGCGACGCCGCGACAAGCCCGGAGGCGACGCGGCGATGACGCGGAGCGATCGCCGAAATACGAATCCCCCCCGCCCCCTTTACACGGGGGAGCCGCCTCCCGCCTCGGCGTCAGCCGGAGGCGGCGTTGGGTCCAGCGTCACGCTGGCCGGGCAAGCGCCCGGCTCGCCAGGGCGACGCCGCGGCAAGCCCGGAGGCGACGCGGCGATGACGCGGAGCGATCGCCGAAATACGAATCCCCCCAGCCCAGCTCCCCGCCTGCGCGGGGACAGGCTTTACAAGGGGGAGCC
>JACRGP010000144.1 GCA_016217765.1 Nitrospinota bacterium
CCTAACCCCCTTGTAAAGGGGGGACAGGTTCTCTCCCCCTTGTAAAGGGGGCCGGGGGGATTCATGTCGTTACCGCGAACGGGGATCTCAAATCCCCCCCTCCCCCCTTTGCCAAAGGGGGGCGAGGGGGGATTTCGCAAGGGGGAATAAAACAAAAGCCTTTTTGCGCCGGGTAGTTCCCGTCTCCAAAAGACCGCATACCCCGTTCCCTAAAAATTGTAGTTGCCTGATTCATCAGGCGCCTCAAAAGCCCAATAAATTGGGCAACTATAATTTTTTATAACGGTTTTCTTACTGGACCGGGACTTGGGCGACAACCAAGGTCCCCTCGCCGGGACGGCCCACGATTTCCAAGGTCCCTCCCCACGAACGCGCCCGCTCTCGCATCCCCAAAAGCCCCAGGGACCCGGAACCGGAAATCCGGTCCCCGGTAATGCCGCAACCGTTGTCCCTGACCTCCAACGTTACCCGCCCGTCCGTTTTCCGCAAGCGGACAACGACTTTTTCGGCCCCTTGCGCATGGCGGACAACGTTCGTCATGGCCTCCTGGTAGATGCGGAAGAGCGCCACGGCGCGCTCGCGGTCCAAGAAGGGGATCTCCTCCGGGTCGAGGTCGAGGACGCATTGCACGCCCGTACGCTCCTGGAACTCCATGGCATGCCACTCGATCGCCGCCGAAACGCCGAGGTCGTCCAGGATTCCCGGACGCAATCCGGAGGCGATCCGGCGCATGGCGTCTATGGTACTGTCGGCGAGACGGCATATCAAATGCGCCTTTTTCAGGATGTCCTCCCGTTCGGGGGAGAGGTTGCCGCCGATCCAGGCGGCGTTCATCTTCATGAGCGTCAGGGCCTGGCCCAGTTCGTCGTGGATCTCCCGGGCGATCCTCCGGCGCTCCTCCTCCTGGGCATTCTGCAGACGGATGGCGAGTTCGCGCAGGCGCTCCCGCGAATCCCTCGATTCCATCTCGGTCCGTTTGCGCTCCGCGATGTCGCGGACGACGCCGACGAACAAACGCCGGTCCTCCAGGAACAGTTCGCTCACCGCCAGGTCCGCCGGGAAGACGGTCCCGTCCTTTCTCATTCCCTCCGCCTCCCGTCCGATACCGATGATCCTGGACTGTCCGGAGGCGAGATACCTTTGAATGTATCCGTCGTGCTCGGAACGGTAGGGCTCCGGCATCAGCAGGTTGACGTTTTTGCCCAGCGCTTCCCCGGCCGTGTAGCCGAACATGCGTTCCGCCGCCGGGTTGAGCGATTCGACGGTCCCCCGCTCGTCGATGACGACGACCCCCTCGACCAGGTTGCTCATCGCGGCGCTCATGCGCGCTTCTTTTTCATGGACCGTTCTCTCGCGCGCCAGCCGCGCGGCCGAGGCCTCCGCCTGGACGGCGACCAGTCCCAGGAACAGGAGCGCCGCGACGGCGAGCGCGGAGACGGTCAGGGCGCGGATGTTCCACAACGGCCGGTACGCCTCGGCCACGTCGATCTCGGCGGCCAATCCGAACCCCAGTTCCTCGTCCCACGTCCACGCGCCGACCACCGGCACGCCGCGGTAATCGCGGTAACCGTCCAGGTTCATGCCCGGCCTTCCGGCGGTGGCCTCGCGGGCCATCAGGGTCAACGGTTGCCGGGAGCGCGGGAGCGCGGGACGATGGCCCTCGACCATGTTGCCGCCGGGGTCGCGGACCTCCAGGGAACCGGCGGCCTGGCCGCCGGGAGGGACCAGGCCGATCTGGCGCAGTTGCTCCTCGAAACGGCTCTCGGTCAGCAGTTTGCCGCCCCGGTCGAAGGCGTAGATCTCCCCCGTTTCGCCCGGACGTCCCAGCCGGGTAATGGCGCCGAAATCCCGGGACGAAACGTTGGCTTTCTTTTCGGACGCCCAGTTCCTGAGCGCCCCCAGCGCGATCTCGAGAGACGCCTGGAGGGTCCCGGCGACGCCCCGCCGAATCTGGGACTCGATCTGGCCCAACGTGTACCAGGCAAGCGCCGTTACGACGACGACGAGGACCAGTCCCGCTCTCCTGGCCGGGTGTTCCCGGCACGGGAAGGACTCCCGCGTATTTCGAGGGTACTTCGACTCGTTCATTTTTCCCGCCAGGTCCGCAAACGCCAAACCGCCGCCGGCGTCCCGATTTTAAGAAAATTTCGACGAAAAAGCCCTTTAAAAGATGGATTTTAATCCATGATGTCCCCATATTATACATAGAATAGATGAAAAAATATCCTTAAATTCAAACATACAGATAGGACTTGGGCAATACCCTATCTGCCAGAGAGTCTCTCTCTTTTCTCTTAGGAAGTATGATAGATTCTTTCGTCCTGAAAGGGAGGGAAGAATGTCGCGGTCGACGCAAAGACTTTTGGGCGGCCAAATCAAAATCTTTCGCAAAGCAAGAAAACTTTCCCAGGCCCAACTTGCGGAAATGGTGGGAATAGACCCGAAATACCTGAGCAGAATCGAGGTGGGAAGGGTCTATCCTTCCCTGAAAACGCTGGTGAAAATCGGGGAGGCCTTGGAAACGCCGTTAAGAGAGTTCTTCGGGCCTTCCAATAAATGCGGGGGCCATGAGGAAACGTACGGACCGTGCCTGTTGAGGCAAAACTTCGAGGGCATTTTAAGCAAGGCCGATCCCAAAAAAGTCGAAGTCATGGCGTCCTTCCTTCGGGAAATTTTAAGATGCTAAGAGCGTCTAACAAAATGAAGTATTCCATAATTCCCTCCTTCCTAACATACAAGGGGGAGGTCAGGTGGGGGCGCCGGGCAAACGCCCGGAGGCGACGCGGCGATGACGCTGACGCGATCGCCGGAACGCGAATCCCCCCGGCCCCCTTTGCAAGGGGGAGCGATTCCGGCGCCAAAAGCGCCTTGGCTTTTGTCCCCCCTTTGCAAGGGGGAGCGATTCCGGCGCCAAAAGCGCCTTGGCTTTTGTCCCCCCTTGCAAAGGGGGATAGGGGGATTTGAAGCTTTCGCTCGCGCTGGCGCGCCTCCGGGGCGAATGGCCGTCATTGCGACCGCGAGCTTGCGAAGCGGGAAGCAATCCGGAGGTCCTGGATCGCCGCGCCCAGCGTGACGCTGGACTCCGCGGGCTGGGCTCCGATGGCGACAAGCGTCATTGAGGGCAATTCGAGTCTTGGCCGTCCCGGGGCGTTCCCCGGAAGGGGGAGGGGATTTTATGTATATTTACTTATGAACTCCTTAGTAAGTCAGGCCTCCGGCCAATCCATTTCGACGCGGATCGTCAACGGGTTCCGGGCGCCGCGTTACGCTAAAACTGTCGCTTCGCCCCAATCGCCACATTGAATTCACGACGTTCAAGTTGATTGGACAGTCGGCGGAAAAAGCGCGATAATGCCCTGTTTGGAAAACCGGAGGATCGGGAGTTCGAAGGCCGGTAACGCACAAGAGCGGTCATGGAAATCCAAGAGACGATACATTTAGCCGTTCGCCGCATCGTGGATGCGTCGCATCCGCAAAAGGTCATACTTTTCGGATCGCAAGTTTACGGAAGCCCGAAACCGGATTCCGACGTGGATTTTCTCGTCATCGAGCGGGAGGTGTCCTCCAAGGCGAAGGAAATGGCGCGCTTGCGGGACGCTGTCGGGGCGATTGGAACGCCGATAGACATCATGGTTTATTCCGAGCGGGATGTGTTGGAGTGGGGGGGACTTCCGGGCACCGCGCTTTACTGGGCCTTGAAGGAAGGAAAGGTCCTTTATGAAGCGTCCCATTGACCTGGCCCGGAAGTATCTTGCCCTTGCGGACCGGGACATCAAGGTGTTTTTAAAGTTGATCGACGATCCGGAAATTGACGACGAGCCTGTTGGGTTTCACGCCCAGCAAGCCATGGAAAAATGCCTGAAGGCCGTTTTGGCGTACCACCGGGTCGAGTTTCGCAGGACGCGCGACCTTAAAGACCTGTTGGGAACTTTTCAAGACGCCAACCTTCCGCTTCCCCCTTTTGCCGATCAGATTCATATCCTCAATCCATTCGCGGTTGCCAGCAACCCCCAAAGGAGGTAAAATAACCCATGGCTGAAGAAATCGCGCACCTCGAACAAGGCATAGCGGAAATCAAGAAGGAACTCTCCGGGATCCGCGAGGACTTGGCCATACTCAAAACCAAGTCTGAAACCTACGCGACCAAGACCGAACTGCAGGATGTGCGGCTTGAAATCGAAAAAGTCCGCGGCGAACTGAAAAGCGAAATCGAAAAATCAAGCAAAGGCGTCATCATGTGGTTATCGGGCTTGATCATCGGCGCAACCGGCGTTATTCTCGCCATGATCCGCATTTTTAACTGACAAACCCCCCCTCCCAAAATAAAAATCCCCGCCTCCGGAGACCAACCGGAAGCGGGGATTCCTTTTTCCGAACAAAAAAATCCCGCGTCCGGACGGGCCGGAACGCGGGACGGAATGGCAACCCGCGGCAACACAACTTCTAAAGTTGCCGGTATTTTTTGGCAACCGCGATTTTATCCAGAAATCGTGGGATCGCCGGTTTCGATATGGTAAATAATAGAGCGAAGCCCCCAAAAAGCGAGAGGGCGACGTCCTGGGCCGCTAGACGATGGGGCCCCATTATGTTTCGCGCTAAAAGCCGTCCCGGTTCATGAGGGGGGGATGGCCGGTCCTGCCGCGTTGTTTCTTTCTCTCTTCCCGGACGGCATGTTCCGCCTCCAGATCCCTTTTGTTGATCATCGATACAAAAAATACCATCAGTAGATAAGCGGGGGCCGACATCACCGTCCAAGTGATGAAAAATTTCCCCGAGGCCGATATGGGGCTGGAGTCGGTCTGCTCCGAAAAGCCGGTAAACCCCAAAAACAATACCAAGCCTAGAAGCATCCCCATCAACGTGGCGATCGACGTTTTATGCGCCACCTCGTTCATATAGTGGCTGGGCAACATGGGGAACTCGGTAACGTAGGCGCCGATGATGGCCAACGTCGCGAGTATATACATCGCGGTCAGAAGAAAATCGGTGGTTATGGTTATCGTTCCGACGAGCAAATACGCGGGAGCCCAAAGCCCTACGGTGAATGGATTGCGGTAGATGTTCATTTCGTCCGGGTTTGGGTGGCGTCCGCGGGGAAAAAAAATGGCTCGGGCACAAGGATTCGAACCTCGATATTCAGGGCCAGAACCTGAAGTCCTACCATTAGACGATGCCCGAGCATTTTCGTTATTTTTTTCAATATTAGTTTGATCTTCCGGGGCTGTCAAGATAAATTGAATTTTTCCGCCCCGCGTCCGGCGCCTTCGCCGGCCGGGCCGGGCGAATCGCCGCCGGGCGGTTTCGGCGGGGATGGGTTTATCGTGGAAGGGTTTGGAGCGCGTTTATGCGGGTGATCGGGGGCAGGGCGAAGGGCAGGCGTCTGGCCGCTTTCAAGGGTAGCGACATCCGCCCCACGCTGGACCGGGTGAAGGAGTCGTTCGTCAACCAGGTGCGTCCGTTCATCCAGGGGGCCAGCGTCCTCGATTTGTTCGCGGGGACGGGCAATATCGGCATCGAGTTGTTGAGCCAGGGCGCGGTCCGCGCCGTGTTTGTGGAGCCGGACGCCAGGGCCGCCGACCTGGTCCGCGGGAACCTGGAAAAATGCGGGTTCGGCAAGGGCGCGGCGGACGGGGGCGGGCTCGAATGGGAGGTGTTGAGGACGAACGCGTTGAACGCGATCCGGTTGTTGGACAAACGCGGGCTCTCGTTCGACCTGGTGTATATCGACCCGCCGTTCGACGAGGATTTGTACGAGGAGACCCTGCTGGCCCTCTCCGGGTCAGGCTTGCTGGGCGTGGATTCGATGGCGGTCGCGGAGCATCGCCGCAAAAATCCGCTCCGGGAAATCTATGGTAAACTGGCTCTATTCAAGTCGAGACGGGTAGGGGACACCTGCCTGTCGTTTTACGGCCCCGGTTGTTCCGGGGATTCGTCGGGATCGTAATAATGAAAGAAAAAATCGTGGTCGCCATGAGCGGCGGGGTCGACAGTTCGGTCGCCGCGGCCCTGTTGAAGGAACAGGGATACGACGTGGTCGGGATTTCCCTGCGGTTGTGGGATTACAGTTCGGACACGGACGACCGGTTTGGCACGTGTTGTTCGCTGGACGACCTGGCCGACGCGCGCCGCGTCGCGGACCGGTTGCGGATCCCTTTTTACATTCTGAACATGGAGAAGGAGTTCCGCGCGGACGTGGTCGATTATTTCGTCGCGGAGTACAAGAGCGCCCGGACGCCCATCCCCTGCATCCTGTGCAATCAGAGGTTGAAGTTCGACCGCTTGATGGAAAAAGCCGGGGCGCTGGGCTACAACCGCGTCGCCACGGGTCATTTTGCCTCGGTGGTTACGGACGGCCAGGGCCGCCTGACGGTCCGGCGCGGCAGGGACCGCTCCAAGGACCAGAGTTATTTCCTGTTCGGCTTGAGCAGAGACCAGATTGCCCGCGTGGTTTTCCCGTTGGGCGATTTGCAAAAGACCGAGGTGCGGAAACTGGCCCGCTCGCTGGGCTTGCGCGTGGCCGAAAAGGAGGAATCGCAGGAGATCTGCTTCATCCCCAACAACGATTACCGGGAGTTCCTGGCCAACCGCGCCAACGGCGACAGGACGGGTCTGGTCCCGGGGGCCATCGTGGATAAATCAGGAAAAACCCTGGGGACTCACGACGGCTACGCGGCCTACACCATCGGCCAGCGGAAGGGCTTGAACCTGGGCGGCCTGAGCGAGCCCTATTTTGTGACGCGCATCGATCCCGATACCAACACCGTCACCGTCGGCCCCAAGCGGGACCTGTTGAACCGAGAGTTCGCGGCGTTTGGGGTCTCCTGGTATCTCGAGCCTTCCGGCCCATTCACGGCGGAAGCGCAGATCCGCTACCGCCATCCCGGCGCGCCCGCTCTCGTCACGCCCTTGCCGGGCGGGCGGGTCCGGGTGGAGTTCGACGAGCCGCAGACGGCGGTCACGCCCGGACAGGCGGCGGTGTTCTACCGCGACGACTGTATCGTCGGCGGAGGGTGGATCGAATGACGGACGCCCTGGAAGTGGCCATCGACGCGGCTCTGGCGGCGGGGAAAATCCAGAAGGAGCGAAGCCGCAATGTCGGCAAGGTGACGTACAAGAGCGCCATCAACCCGGTCACCGAGGTCGATTTGCTGTGCGAGAAGGAGATCATCGGCCGGATCAAACGGCGGTTTCCCGAGCATTCGTTCCTCGCTGAGGAGTCCGGGGACACACAGGGGCTTGCGTCCGGAAAAAACAAATGGATCGTCGACCCGCTGGACGGCACGGTCAACTACGCCCACGGGTTTCCCTGTTATTGCGTGTCGATCGCCCTGGAGCGCGACGGGGAAGTGGTCCTGGGGGTCATCTACAACCCCTGCATGGACGAGTTGTTCGTGGCCGAGAAAGGGAAGGGCGCCACGCTCAACTCGAACCCCATCTCGGTTTCCGCCATCGGTTCGTTGAAGGAAAGCCTGCTGGCGACCGGATTCGCCTACGATATCAATGAGTCGAAAAACGACAACCTGGACCATTTCGCCAATTTCCTGAAACAGTGCCAGGCGGTGCGCCGGCCGGGGTCCGCCGCGATGGATTTGTGTTATACGGCCATGGGCCGGTTCGAGGGGTTCTGGGAACTCAAGCTCCATCCCTGGGATGTCGCGGCGGGGGCCTTGATCGTCCGGGAGGCGGGCGGGCGGATCACCCGTTTCGACGGCTCGCCGTTCGGCATTTACGACCGGGAGATCCTCGCCTCGAACGGGTTGGTGCACCAAGCCATGGTCGGCGTGTTACGGCAGGGCCTGTCGGCGATGGTTTAAACCGGATTTTGCATGAGCAAAAAAATGGACTTGCTCCCCCTAAGGGGGCCGGGGGGATTCGCCCTACTCGCCGTGGGGCGGCATGGCCCGGCCCGGATTGCCCTCAACGATCATCGCTCGCCATCCGAGTCAAGCTTGTTGGGGCCAGCGACTCGCTGGCGCGAGCCGGAGTTTCAAATCCCCCTATCCCCCTTTGCAAGGGGGGACAAAACAAAAACGCTTTTTGCCACAGAGTATTTTCCGCCTCGAAGGACCGGCAGGCCTTGATCCTAGGATTCGAAACGCCTCAATAGGTTAGTCGCCCGCGTAATGTCCGGGTTAACCAGCGCGAACCCGTCAGTCCTGGATGGGTTTGACCAGATAGGTGTAGCCGTTCAACCCTTCCTTGTAAAGCGCCAGGAACCGGTCGGCCTCGTCCTGGCTGATGACGTTGTTCTGTACGCTGTTGATCAGGATCCCCGCCATGCGTCCGGCCAGCTCGTCCGCCCGGAACTGCACGTAGTCCAGCACGTCCGTCACGTTTTCTCCCCGGATGATCTGTTCGTACTTGAGGCTTCCGTCGGCGTTGAGGGAGACGTGGAACGTGTTGGTGTCGCCGAACAGGTTGTGCAGGTCGCCGAGGATTTCCTGGTAGGCCCCGGTGAGGAATATGCCGATCCGGTAGGGGTCGTTGGGGATGATCCGGTGGACGCGCAGGGTGTTCTCGGTGCTACGGTTGCCGATGAAGGTGTCGATCTTCCCGTCGGAATCGCAGGTGATGTCCTCCAGCGTCGCCTCGCGTTGCGGTTCCTCGTCGAGGCGCTGAAGCGGGACGATGGGGAAGACGTGGTCGATGGCCCAGGAGTCGGGCACCGACTGGAACACGGAAAAGTTGCAGAAGTATTTGTCGGCCAGATTTTTCTTCAGGGACTTCAACTCGTCGGGCAGGTATTTCAGCCGGGTCGAGAGGTCGTGGATCTTGCGGGTGATGCCCCAGAAGATCTTTTCGGCCAGCGCGCGGTCCTCGAGCGTGACGAGGCCGTGCAGGAACTGGTTCTGCGCCTCTTCCTTCAAGTGCACGGCGTCGTGCCAGGACTCGTTGATGTTCTTGTTGGAGGTCTGTTCGAGGACGTAAAAGAGTTCGTGCACCACGCCCGGGGCGTCCTGGCTGATCTCGAAATGCTCGTCCCATTCCGGGAACGAGGTGACGTCGAGGACGTTGAACACGAGGATGGAATGGTACGCGGTCATGGCGCGTCCGGATTCCGAAATGATGTGCGGGTGGCGCAGGTTTTCCTCGTTGCAGACTTCCATGACGTGGTAAATGACGTCGTTGGCGTACTCCTGGACCGTGTAGTTGGCGCTGGAGGCGAAGGTCGAGCGCGACCCGTCGTAATCGACGCCCAGGCCGCCGCCCACGTCGATGTACTTGATGTTGCAACCCAGCTTCATCAGCTCGGCGTAATACCGGCCCACTTCCTTCAGGCTGTTCTTGATCCGGCGGATGTTGGTGATCTGGCTTCCGAGGTGGAAATGGATCAACTGGACGCAGTCCAGGACCTGTTCGTTGCGCGCGATTTCCAGGGCCTGGACCAGTTCCGTGGAACTCAGCCCGAACTTGGAATGCTCGCCGCCGGAGGAGGCCCACCTGCCGGAGCCCGCGCTGAACAGCTTGATCCGCAGGCCGATGTTGGGGCGGATATGGAGTTCGCGGGCGACGCGGATAATCAGTCTGAGTTCGTCCAGTTTCTCGACGACAATGAACACCCGCTTGCCCAGCTTCTGCCCCATCAGGGCGAGGCGGATGAACGGCTCGTCCTTGTATCCGTTGCAGATCAGGAGCGCGGCGGGGTTGTCCATGATGGCCAGGCAGGCGTGCAATTCCGGCTTGGAGCCGGCTTCCAGGCCGATGTTGTATTCGCGCCCGAACTTGACGATTTCCTCGACGACCTGGCGTTGCTGGTTGACTTTGATGGGATAGACGCCGTGGTATTCGCCGGTATAATTGTGTTCCTGCGCGGCGTTGCGGAACGCCGACGTGAGGTCGCGGATGCTGGAACGGAGGATGTCCGAAAAGCGGATCAGGGCCGGAAGGGTGTAGCCCTTTTCATAGATGTCGTCGATGAGGAGTTTCAGGTCGATGGCCTGGTCGGCGAGCTTGTTGGGCCGGACGATCAGGTGGCCTCTTTCGTTGATCCCGAAATAACCCGCGCCCCACCCTTCGATATTGTAAAGCTCGAGGGACTTTTCTATGTTCCACTTTTGCATGGCCGCTTCCTTATAAATAAAGGGGTGAGAAACGAGAAGCCATTCCCCGCGCCCTTCAGGAATGGCGGGAGGGATTTGCCCGGCATGGTTTGCGGATTTTTCCTTTGTGGATGGTCTTTTATTTTATCCAAACCGCCTCTCTGTCGCGTGGCGCCGTCATTTATCGTTTTAAATAGATTCGCGATAAATGTCAAACGAAAATGGAGAAAAATTTAAAGGATTTTCCGGGACGGAATTTTGCCGCCGAAAGTGACGAAAAGCGCCCTGGAAATGTGTTATAAATCTCCGGGAATTCCAGGGACGAAATTGCAGGGCCGCTCATACCGATTAAAGGAGACAGGATGAAAATAGAAAACGTCGAGGTCCGGGACATCGCGAAGGAGTTCGGGACTCCGGTTTACGTCTACAGTTTGAAGACCCTTCGCGACTCGATCGCCGAAATCAAACGGCTCGCCCCCGTCGCGCGTTACGCCATGAAGGCCTGCTCCAACGGCAGGGTCCTCGACGAGATGCGGAAGGGCGGGGTGAAAATCGACGCCGTCAGCCTCTTCGAGGTCCAGCGGGCCCTGCGCGCCGGTTTCGGGACGAACGACATCTGTTTTACCAGCGACGTGTTCCTCAACGCCGGGGACGCGGAATATTGCCTCGAAAACGACATCTTCTGCAACTGCGGGACCTTGGGGATGCTGGAGGAGTACGGCCGGGCTTTCCAGAAGCGCCGGCGGGGTTCGAACCGGGTGTCCATCCGGATCAATCCGGGAGAAGGGCACGGGCACTCGAAAAAGACCAATACCGGCGGGCCGTACAGCAAACACGGCATCTGGTTTCAAAACCTCGACGAGGCGCGGGGGATCGCCAAAAAATACGGGCTGATCGTCTCCGGCGTACACATGCACATCGGCTCGGGCGGCGATATGGAACACTTGAAACGGATCACCGGGAAACTGGTGGACTTCGCCAAACAGTTCGAGGACCTGGAGACCATCAATTTCGGCGGCGGTCTGCCCTACCAATACCGCGAGGCGTTGCCGCAAGTCGATATCTCGGGCTATAAGCCCATATTGGAGGAAAGGGTGAAGGTCCTGGAACAGCATTTCGGCCGGAAGATCGTCTGCGAGATCGAGCCCGGCCGGCGGTTCGTCGCCGGGTGCGGTTATCTCATCGGCGAGGTGCGGTCGCTCAACCATACCTATGACGAATCCGGCAAGCGCCTGGATTACGTCCTCGGCAACATCGGGTTCTGCCACTTGATCCGGCCCATGGCCTACGGGTCCTACCATCCCATCTGGTTCGACGGCGACAACCTGGGGCCGGTCCAGGACGTCATCGTGGCCGGTCCGGTGTGCGAGTCGGGGGACATGCTGACGCAGGAGAACGACGAACCGGTCCCGCGCCAACTGCCCCTGCCCAGGGCGGGCGACCTCATCGTCGTGGGCGGCGCCGGGGCGTACGGCTTCGCCATGTCGTCCAACTACAACACCCAGCCGCTGATCGCGGAGGTCTTGGTGGACGGGGACCAATGCACCCTGGCCCGGCGGCGCCAGACCCTCGACGACGTCATCCGCGAGGAATTGTAGAGCCGGAAAGGCGTGGGCCGGGATGACGCGGAAATCCGGGTTATCTTATCCCGGATATTGCGTGAGCGAATGATGTATGGAAGCGCTTCGAGTTTTGGGGACGGGGCTTGCCGATCTGTTGGAGATGGAAAATACCCAGCGCAAAAAGCGCCTTTGTTTTGTCCCCCCTTGCAAAGGGGGATAGGGGGATTTGGAATCCCCGTTCGCAGTGAGGGCGTGAATCCCCCCGGCCCCCTTTACAAGGGGGAGCAATTCTATTTTCTTGTTCATGCAATTCCGGCTAGAGGCTTTCCTCGCGAAGTTCCAGTTCCCTGACCGCGATTGTGTCGAGAAGGGCTTCCTCCGTTTGGAACAAAGAAAACGCATTCAGATTGTATTCGTCTAGCAACCGCAAAACCTTCAGCCGCTCGCTTGACGGGATGTTGAACTTCTTAACGGTAAAATCCCAAGTTTCCTCCCGATCGGGATTGAAGTATACCGATGCCTCCTCGTGATTGGCGACGCGCCATTCGTTTTTGTCATCGTGAACAAGACACGTCGTATACTCGCTCTGCTGGAGATAGTGTCTTCGATGAGTTTTGATGTGTGGCCCGTAGCGATAGATATTCGGTTTTTCGCTGGATCTGAGCTTAAAAGACCCTTCGAATAACACGTAAATAGAAACACTGCCCGCTAGGGTAGGCTTGCTGAACGCGAAGTAGGCGGCGACATACGGCGAACGGGTCCAATCGAGCAATGGCGAGGAAAATCCATGATGGCGTAGATATGCCATGTATTCATATGCGGGACGTGGCCCTGAGGTCAAAGCTAAACTGAAGGAATCGCCTTTGTTCAATAATTCCTCGATCTCGTGGTACTGGGGTATGAGCCACTGGGAGCCTGTAAACGTCTCAATCTCTGGCTTCATGACGGAGATTCGCCGGTAATAATCTTTGAAGGGCATCCCTTCTTTCCCGCTTCTTTCAAGCGTTGTCTTGAGTTTCCAACAGGAGTTTGGCAGGCCGCGGAACAGCAGTGGCGCCACAGGCTCTCCGTTTGGCGTCTGGAGCGGGCGGAGTTTTTTCAATTTTTTCTCAAACCCTCCGTGCCTATAATGATGAGACACTTACCTCCCCTTAAATTACTGTAGAGGGCGGGGAGAGAAAAAGACCATGATTAAGAGCAAAACCAAGACATCCCAGGGAATGGAAGGAGCCC
>JACRGP010000145.1 GCA_016217765.1 Nitrospinota bacterium
CCCATGCGCTCCACGTCTTCCTTGGTGGCGAAGTGTTTCATCTCCGCCTTCAAAACGGCCTGGTCTTCATGCAGAACGGCGATCTCCTTGCGTAAGGCGGCGACATCTTCCTTGATCTGGTGGATGTCCTGTTCGAGGGTGGCGATATCTGCCATGATGGATTCCTTGAAGTTCCCTTATGATACTTCCCGAAACGGAGTTTGGCAAGGATGAACGGACGATTCAGCAGGTCGAAGGGGCAACGCGGGGAGCGGGAGCTTTTCGCCATCCTGTCCGCCAGGTTGGGGGTTGACATCAAGCGCGGGCTGTCCGCTTCCAGGGAAGGCGGGGGTTGAACCTTATGGCCCGGCCATCTTGGGGCTGGATAACTTTTGCGGGCTGGTCAAGGCGTTTCATTTGCCGGATCGGACGGATCGGGAGCCGGTGTCCTTGGCCGACTACGCCCGCCGGTTGACGGAAGCCGGGGTCAAATGATAATGCCCCGGTAGGGGCGGTCAAATCTCTACCCCCTGTAAGAGTGTAGACCGTTTGCCGAAGTCTTTCTCGTATGCGGCCAAAATTGGGTAAATTTTCATAAAACTTTTCGAGAGGTGAAACCATGAAAGGACGGAAGCCACTACCCACGAAGTTGAAGCTTTTGAAAGGCACGGCGCGGAAACACCGGCGGAACAAGAACGAGCCCCAGCCCGGCCCGGCATCCGTTGAACCCCCGGCTTGGCTTGGCCCCGAATCGCGGCCCTATTGGGATCGGCTGGCCCCCGTGCTTTCCGAAACGGGGGGTTGTTGACCGGGGCGGACGTTACGGCCTTGGGGTTGTTGTGCGATTCCTGGGCGGCGTATGAGGCTTGCCGGGCGATTGTCCAGCGGGAAGGGCGCGTTATCGAGGTTGACGGCATCCCCAAGCGGCATCCGGTTGATCGGATCATGGCGGAGACCTGGGAGCGGACGGTTTCCATGATGCGGGAATTCGGTTTGACCCCCTCAAGCCGTTCGCGGGTAAGCGCGTTAAAGTCCGACGAGCCGGAGAACCCCTTCGACCAGTTTTGACATTCGGGGCCGTTATTGGTAAAATAAATTTGTCGCATGGCAAGGCGCGGCAAGGCATGGGTTTCACATAACCGGGAGTCCCTTCGGGGCTTCCGGTTTTTTTGTTTCAAGGGGGGAATCCACGAAACGCTAAACAATCCGCTAAACAATAAAGAAAAAGGGGTTAGCTGTTTCAGCTAACCCCTTGATTTAAGTGGTCGGGATGAGAGGATTCGAACCTCCGGCCCCTTCGTCCCGAACGAAGTGCGCTACCAAACTGCGCTACATCCCGACTCGTTTTTCAGCTTTTCTTGTAGAAGATGTCTTTCAGAAATTTCCAGATGACGATCGACCCCAGTTGGTTTCCGACCGACTTCAACCAGTTGCTTCCGCCCAGGCATTTCTGGCAGTAGGGGTGGACGACTTTGAAGTTCTTGAATCCCTCCACGGCGGTCAGGATGGCGGGGCTGTTCAATATATCGACGATCGAATTTTTAAAGACGTTCCCAGCGGCGGTCTTGCCGTTGTAATCCTTGCAACAGTATACCAGATCGCCGTTGCACAGGATGGCGAAATGGTCCGACAGCGCGCTACAGTACCCGATCCGCGAGGGTACGTAGTTGTCGCCCACGAAGGCGTTGCCCCAAGTGTCCAGAATGTAGGTTTCGAAATAGACGTTCGGCGCGACTTGCACGACGTTCCACTTGTAGGCGGACAGGCCGCCGATCTTATCGAATACCGTCTTCCGGTCCTTTTCGCTCAGGTCCGGGCATATTTTATGGATTTCGTTCGCCCAGTATGCGAAGGTCCGGCGCAGTTCTTTTGTATTGTTGATGACGCTCATCGTCCCCAACGACCAATCCTCGCCGGGGACCTCGCGCTGGATCGCCGTGTTCAGGAAATGCAGTTTGAGCTTTGGGGGCGTCTCGTGGCGCAGGCAACGGCCGATGAACTCCAGTATCTTCGCCTTGTATTGCTCGAAGTCCAACCGCCGGGTTTTCCGCGTTTTGAACGACTCCTCGTCCGGGGTCTGCAGGGATATGTTGAGTTGGGAGACGGAGATCGTTTCCAGTTTCGCGCCGATTTCGTCGTTCAGGTAAGTCCCGTTGGTCGTGATGCCGGTCTTGACCCCGACGGAGGCCGCATGGTCCAGGATGTCGAAAAACCTGGGGTGCATGAACGGCTCGCCCATGACGTGGAAGGTGATCTTCTCCGCCATCCGGTATTCCGCGATCTCGTCGATGATCGCTACAGCCCGTTCGTACTCCATGTACTCGTACTTGCGGGTCATCTCCTGCTTGGGGCAGAACGTGCAGTCGAAGTTGCACACGTTGGTCAACTCGATGTGGATCCTCTGCAGGGGAAACGGCGCCAGCTCGGCGATGCGTCCCGGTATTTTCCGGGTTTGGATTTCGTCTTTTGTCAGCACTCTGTTTCCGCTTCGAGAACGGTTATTTATCCCAGACGTAGCGGTTGATACTCTCGCTCGTGAAGGACCGGTTGGTCACGTTGCGGGTGACTTCCTTGGACCCGCATTCGGGGCAAACCACTTCTTTTTTACCCACCTCGGAAATTCGCATTTCCACGACAAAGTCTTTTTTGCATTTTTGGCAGGTATGATCGTATTGGGGCATGTCGATTCCTCCCAAAGGGTTACAAGATACTACATATTTTACCGCAATGCAACGCGGACGGATAGGGTCGTCAGGGACCCGGTATTTCGCCGCCCGCTACGGGCCCGGCCTTGCTTTTCATCAGCAGTTTGTTGATGGCGTTGATGTACGCGCACCCGCTGGCCTCGACGGTGTTGACGCCGGAACCTTTCCCCAACACCTCCCGGTTCTCGTGGAGGACGCGCACGGTGACCTCGCCCTGCGCGTCCTTGCCCCGGGTCTTGGACTGCACCTGGTAGTCCAGCAGTTTGCAGGAAAGTCCGGCGATCTTGTCGATGGCGTTGTATATCGAATCGATGGGCCCGTCGCCGTCCGCCGTGGCGGCGTGTTTCTTGCCGTCTCTGCCGATCAACTCCACGGTGGCTTGGGGGACGGCCCCCGTCTCGAAGGCGCATTTGATCTTTCCCAGCGTGTATGCATTCAAGCTCTCGTCGGACAACGTTTGTTTCTGGATCAAGGTCGCGATGTCTTCGTCGAAGATCTCCTTTTTCTCGTCCGCGAGGACCTTGAACTCGTCGAACAAACGGTCGAGTTCTTGCGGGCTCAACTCGTACCCCATCTCCTTGGTCTTGTGGAGCAGGGCGTTGCGCCCGGAATGCTTGCCCATGACTAGCTCCGAGTCCTCCCAGCCGACGTCCTTGGGGTCCATGATCTCGAAGGTGTCCTTTTTTTTGAGGAACCCGTGCTGGTGAATGCCGGACTCGTGGGCGAACGCGTTTTTGCCGACGACCGCCTTGTTCCTCTGCACGAAGAACCCGGTCAAACTGCTGACCAGCTTGCTACAGGCGAGGATATGCCGGCTGTCGACGCGGGTCTCGATGCCGAAGAAGTCCTTGCGCGTCTTCAACGCCATGACGATCTCCTCCATGGCCGCGTTGCCCGCGCGCTCGCCGATGCCGTTGACGGTGCATTCCACCTGCCGGGCCCCGGCTTTCACCGCCGCGAGGGAATTGGCCACGGCCAACCCAAGGTCGTTGTGGCAATGGACGCTGATGACCGCGCGCTCGATGTTCGCGACGTTCTGCTTCAAGTAGTGGATCAATCCGCCGAACTGTTCCGGCACGGAATACCCGACGGTGTCGGGGATGTTGACCGTGGTCGCGCCCGCCGCGATAACCGCCGCGATGGCCCGCGCCAGAAATTGCGGCTCGGTCCGCGAGGCGTCCATGGGGGAGAACTCGATGTCGTCGCAGAATTTTTTGCCGAAGCGGATGGCCTTGACCGCCATGTCGATGATTTCCTCCTCGGCCTTCCGCACCATGTGCTCGCGGTGCGTTTTGGAGGTGGAGAGGAAAATATGGATCCGGGGCGATTCGGCTTTTTCCAGGGCCTTGGCGGCGGCCTCGATGTCCTTCTCCAACGCCCGCGCCAGGCCGGCGATTTTCGAGCCTTTGATTTCCCGGGCGATCTGTTCCACCGATTGGAAGTCGCCGGGGGAGGCGACGGGAAAGCCCGCTTCGATCACGTCGACCTGCAACAGGGACAGTTGCCGGGCGATCTCCAGTTTCTCGCGTATGTTCAAGCTGGCTCCCGGGCATTGTTCTCCGTCTCTCAAGGTCGTATCGAAAATGATGAGCTTGTCAGGTTGCATGTGCGTTCACTCCGTGTAAAAGCCGCGATAAGATTCCGGCTTCCAGGTTCTTATTCGTGTAAACCGCCGGACGGCTCCGGAAACCGCGCGAACATCCGCGATTTATCGCATGGACGGCCCCGGTACGTAGGCGCGGCGGCAAAAGGGGTTGAATGAAAAAAAAGGAGTGGTTAGCGCGCGCGGACGCGCGGTAGCGGACGGGCCAGGAACGCCGGGACGAAGCAAGCGGAAATCTTGGGGGGAAAACAATTCATGCGATATATATAACAAATTGCGCGGCAAACCGCAACCGCTTTGTCGCCGGGACCGGGCAAACGCCTGAAGGCGACGCCGCCTCGGCGCAAGCGCGAGGCGGAATTATCCGCGGCGATACGCCGCCCGGACGCGGGGCGCTCTCAATCGAGAGCGGCGAGGACCGTATAGCCGGCGCCCTCGATCTCCTTCACCAGTTTTTGGGTCTTGCATAGGTCCAGGCGGAAAAAATAGACCTGCTTCTTGTCGTCCTTGGCGTAGGGGGCCATGCCCACGCTGATGATGTTGACGTCGTTCTTGTTGATGATGCTGGAAACCGCCTCGAAATTTTTCGGGGCCTTGTTCATGACGACGTCGATCCGCGAACTCGAATGGATGATGCCCATCATGTCCACGAACAGGCCCAGGATGTCCATGATGGAGACGATCCCCGCGAGCTTGCCGTCCCTGACCACGGGCAACGCGCCAATCTTGTTCTTGTAAATCAACAGGGCCGCGTCCTCGATATGCGTGTCCGGGGAAACCGTGAGGGCGTTGCGGGTCATATGATCGTTCACCTTCATTTTCGCGGGGTCCAGGCGTTGTATGTCCCCGCCCTTGTTACGGTTGCCTTGTTGGATAAAAGCCCCGCGGATGTCGCTTTCCGTGATGATCCCCAGCAGTTCCGAACCGTCGGTGACCGGCAAGTGCCGTATGGAGTGTTTCACCATCAACCCTTGCGCGTCCTTCAACGAGTCCGTCTTTTTAATAGTGATCAAATTCCTTACCATTATTTCGCCGACGATCATGTTCTCACCCCGTTGACAGATTGAATTGGTTTGGACTGCGACCGGCCTGGAGAGCCTCGGAACGACCCCGGCAAGCAATAACCCGCTTGCACTACCGCCTCTTCCCCCTAAGGCCCTTCACAACTGTATTTTAAACCTTTTTACTTTATCAAAGACAATTAATTAGGGGGAAAATATTGCAAACGATGTCCGGGGAGAAAAACCGTTTCCAATTATCCTACGTTTGTACGAATATGGAATCCATGATGGACAACGGGAACAACGCCGAAAAAGAAACGAAGGTCCGCGTCGGAGTGAGCGCCTGCCTGATCGGGCAAAACGTGCGCTGGGATGGCGGACACAAGCGGGATGAGGTCGTCGCGGACGTTCTCGGACGTCTCTTCGAGTGGGTCCCCGTTTGCCCGGAAGTCGAGGCCGGCATGGGCGTCCCCCGGGAAGCCGTCGGTCTTTACGGCGGTCCCGAAAGACCTCTCATGCTGGGAAATGAGTCCGGAACCGATTGGACGGAAAAAATGAGCCTGTATTCCAGGAGGCGGATTGAGGAGTTGAGCGGCCTCGGCCTGTGCGGGTATATTTTCAAAAGCAAGTCGCCTTCCTGCGGACTGAACGCGGTCCCGGTTTTTGCGGGACCGGGAAACGGTCCCATGCGGCTTGGCCGCGGGATGTTTGCCGACGCTTTCATGAAACGATATCCCTCGATTCCCGCCGAGGACGAGAGCCGGTTGAACGATCCCGAAATCAGGGCGAATTTTATTGCCCGGGTGTTCGATTATCGCCGGTTTTTGCAGGAGGGTTCATGCGGGCTCTCCGGCGAAATTCCGCGCGGAGCCTAAGAGCGTCTAACAAAATGAACCATTTGGCTCGACCCTCAAACTACTCCCCTCCATTGAGGGAGGGGGCTGGGGGAGGGTGACCAGCGTGAACGCTGGACCCGATGCCGCCTCAGGCTGACGCCGAGGCGGAGACCGCGTTCCGGCGATCGCATCAGCGTCATCGCCGCGTCGCCTCCGGGCGTTTGCCCGGCTTTTCAACCCCACCTAACCTCCCCCTTCAAGGGGGAGGAAGTTATGGGATACTTCATTTTGTTAGACGTTCTAAGCTCCCGTCACGCGTCTCGCAGTTGCTTGATGATCTTCTTGTAGTCCTTGCCGTTGAAAATGGCGGAACCGGCGACGAGGACGTTGGCCCCGGCCGCCTTGACGGCCCTCGCGTTTTCGGCCTTCACGCCGCCGTCCACCTCCAGGTCGATCTCGTGGTCGCACCGGTCGATGGTCTCCCGCAACAGCCGGATTTTGTCGAGCGTCGGGACGATGAACTTCTGTCCGCCAAAACCGGGGTTCACCGACATCAAGAGAACGAGGTCGATCTCGCTGAGGATCTCGTCCAGGGTGAACAACGCCGTCGCCGGGTTGAGGACCGCGCCCGCCCTCTTGCCGAGGTCCTTGATCATCTGGATGGTGCGGTGCAGGTGCGGGCAGGCCTCGACGTGGACCGTGATAATGTCCGCGCCGGCGTCCGCGAAGTCCTTGATATACCGGTCGGCGTTTTCGATCATCAGGTGCACGTCCAGCGGCAGTTGCGTGGCTTTGCGGACGGCCTCGACCGCCATGGGGCCGACGGTGATGTTGGGGACGAAATGGCCGTCCATCACGTCCACGTGGATCCAGTCGGCCCCGGCCTTCTCCACGGCCTTGACCTCCTCCCCCAGCTTGCTGAAATCGGCCGATAGAATCGAAGGGGCGATTTTTACCATTGGGCGTTCCTCAAGGTTGGGAAAAAAGCGTTTTTGATTTTTTTATGGATGGAACAAGTTAAAAGCGTTCGAGGATACCATATTGTCTATTGAATTTCTAATTTTACCAGTGAAGGGCGTGGTGTTAGCGCTTGCGCTGACGAGTTAATAAGGGCAATGGCGCGTCGGTTTTGCTAAGAGCGTCTAACAAAATGAAGTATTCCATAACTTCCTCCCCCTTGAGGGGGAGGTCAGGAGGGGGTGAAAAGCCGGGCAAACGCCCGGAGGCGACGCGGCGATGACGCCGGGGACGCCCCCGGTGGGCAATGCCGCCCCGCGCTTGCGCCGGGGCGGTAATGAGTCCGGCGTCACGCCGGCCGCCCTCGGCGTCAGCCTGAGGCGGTATCGCATCCAGCGTTCACGCTGGTCCCCCTCCCCCAGCCCCCTCCCCAGCGTGACGCTGGACTCAACAGGCGCGGCTCCGATGGCGAATGGGAGTCATCGGGGGCAATCCGGGCTTGGCCATCCCGCTCCGGGGCGTTCCCCGGTCAAGGGAGGGGAGAATTTGAGGGCCGAGCCAAAGGGTTCATTTTGTTAGACGCTCTAAAGAGATTGAGTATGACAAAAAATAAATGTAGTATTGAACCATCGACAAAGGTTATAGGGGGTTCCCTCGACTCGAGGAGGCCGCATGACGATATGCTGGAACGCGAGAGTAATCTCTTGTGTTATGGTGTATAATAATTACTCTGTTAGTGTGTAGTTATTATACACTATTGGTTTTTGGGCAGGCTCTTCGGCCATTAAACGCGGCGCTCCTGGTTTAGGCATACGTTTTGCTTATTAATAACCCGTCTTTTATAAAGTGGGTTGAAATTCCCGCCTTCATCTGGTTTTTATCAATTTAATTTTAATATAGCTTACCGGTCAATTTATGGCAGACATTGGATATCCAGAGAAACAGGGCTTGTACGATCCTGAATTTGAAAAAGAGAATTGCGGGATTGGGTTCGTCGTCAACATCAAGGGCGAGAAGTCGCACGAGATCGTACTGCAGGGTTTGGAGATTTTGAACAAACTCGAACACCGCGGGGCCGTGGGAAGCGACCCCTTGACCGGCGACGGCGCGGGCATTTTGATCCAGACGCCGCACCGTTTTTTTTCCGCCCAGTGTTCCAAAACGGGCATTCAACTGCCCCCGGCCGGACGGTATGGCGCCGGGTTGATCTTTTTGCCGCGCGACAAGGACCGGGCGGAGGGGTGCGTCAAGATCGTCGAGGACGTGGTGGTCCGGGAGGGTCAGCGGCTTTTAGGCTGGCGCGACGTCCCGGTCAATAACCGGGTGATTGGCGAGGGGGCGAGGAAATGCGAACCCGTCATCCGCCAGTTGTTTGTCGGCGCCCACGATTCCGTCAAGGAAACGATGGATTTCGAGCGCAAGCTGTTCGTGATCCGGAAGCAGTGTTTCCAGAAAATCCGCGCGGCCGGGCTCAACAGGAACGACGAGGAGTTTTACATTTGCAGTCTGTCCTCGCGGACGTTTCTCTACAAGGGGCAGTTCATGTCGCCCCAGTTGGGGCCGTATTTCCTGGACATCCAGGACCCCGAGATGGAGTCCGCCCTGGCCCTGTGCCATGCGCGCTACAGCACCAACACGTTCCCGTCCTGGAGCCGGGCGCAACCTCTGCGGTTCATAGGGCATAACGGGGAGATCAACACGCTTCGCGGCAACAAGAACTGGATGCGGGCCCGCGAGTCCATGTTCCAATCCGATTTGTTCGACGACGTCAAAAGAATCGTTCCCGTCATCGGGCCCGGAGGGAGCGACTCCATGGATTTCGACCAGGCCCTGGAACTGCTGGTCATGGCCGGACGCTCTCTGCCTCATGCGATGATGATGATGGTCCCCGAGCCGTGGAGCGGACACGAGTCCATGGACGAGGACAAGCGCGGCTTCTATGAGTTCCACGCCTCCATGATGGAACCGTGGGACGGTCCGGCATCGATGGCTTTCACCGACGGGGAGGTGATCGGCGCGATCCTCGACCGCAACGGCCTGCGCCCGTCGCGTTACATCGTCACCAGGGACGGCCTCGTGGTCATGGCCTCGGAAGTCGGGGTCCTGCCGATTCCGGAGGCCAACATCCTGTCCAAGGGGCGGTTGCAACCGGGGAAGATGTTCCTGGTGGACCTGCGCGAGGGTAGGATCGTTTCCGACAGGGAACTCAAGGCGAAAATCTGCTCGCGGAAGCCTTACGCCCGCTGGGTGAAGGAAAACCAGTTGAATATCGAGGACCTGCCCGACACGGGGAAAAAATTCGAGCCCGATTTCGACACGCTGACCGCGCGGCAGACGGCTTTCGGCTACACCGCCGAGGACGTCAAGATCGTTATCGCGCCCATGGTGCGGGAAGGGGAGGAGGCCATCGGGTCGATGGGCAACGACGCCCCGCTCGCGGCGCTTTCCGACAAGCCGCAGGTCCTCTTCAACTACTTTAAGCAGTTGTTCGCCCAGGTGACCAATCCGCCCATCGACTCCACCCGCGAGGAATTGGTGATGTCCATGGACGTCACCCTGGGGGCGGAGCTGAACCTGTTGGCCGAGTCCCCCGCGCACTGCAGGAAGTTGCGGATCCCGCACCCCATCCTCGCGACGGATGAGTTTGAAAAGATCCGGACGCTGGACCGGCCCGGCTTCAAGACCGCGGCCTTGCCCATCCTGTTCCCGGCGGCGGAAGGCGAGGCCGGTTTGGAGAAGGCCCTCGACGGGCTCTGCCGGAAGGCTTCGGAAGCCATCCGCGGCGGCGCGACGATCGTGATTTTGTCCGACCGGGGAGTGGACGGCGATAACGCCGCGATCCCCAGTCTGCTGGCCGTTTCGGCGGTCCATCATCATCTCCTGCGCGAGCGGACCCGCACTGCCGCGGAACTTGTGGCGGAGACGGGGGAAGCGCGGGAAATGATGCATTTCGCCCTGCTCATCGGCTACGGGGCCTCGGCGGTTTATCCTTACCTGGCATACGAGACCGCGGCGAGCCTGGTCAAGGAAAAGATTTTCTGGGAGGACGGCAATATCCGGACCGCCAAGAAGAATTTCATCAAGGCCACGCGCAAGGGGTTGTTTAAAATCATCGCCAAGATGGGCATTTCGACCATCCAGAGCTATCGCGGCGCGCAGGTGTTCGAGGCCGTCGGGCTGTCGCGCGCGGCGATCGACAAGTATTTCGCCGGCACGCCTTCGCGCATCGAGGGCATCGGCCTGGCGGAGATCGCGCGCGAGACCCTGGTCCGCCACCACAAGGCTTTTCACAGGGACAAACTGGCGGGCCCGGCGCTCGAACCGGGGGGGCAGTATCACTGGCGGCGCGGGGAGGAGAAGCACATGTACAACCCCAACCTGATCGCCGCCCTTCAGCACGCGGCCCGCTCGAACGATTATCAGGCGTTCAAGAAGTTTTCGCGGTTGAGCGACGAGGAGTCCACGCGGTTCTGCACCCTCCGCGGCCTGTTTAAATTCAAGAAGACGGAGCCCATCCCCATCGAGGAGGTGGAGCCCGCGAGCGAGATCGTCAAGCGTTTCTGCACCGGCGCCATGTCCATCGGCTCCATTTCGCGCGAGGCGCACGAGACGCTGGCCATCGCCATGAACCGGCTCGGCGGCAAGAGCAACACGGGGGAGGGCGGCGAGGACTCCGCGCGTTACGTCCCCGATCCCAACGGCGATTCGCGCCGGAGCAAGATCAAGCAGGTGGCTTCGGGCCGGTTTGGCGTCAACAGCTATTACCTGGCCAACGCCGACGAGTTGCAGATCAAGATCGCGCAGGGGGCGAAACCGGGAGAGGGCGGGCAATTGCCCGGTCATAAGGTGACCGAGTATATCGCCAAGATACGCCATTCCACCCCCGGCGTTTCGTTGATTTCTCCGCCGCCGCATCACGACATTTATTCCATCGAGGACCTGCAACAGTTGATCTTCGATTTGCACAACGCCAATCCCAACGCCGACGTCAGCGTCAAGCTGGTCGCCGAGGTGGGCGTCGGCACGATCGCCGCGGGGGTTTCCAAGGCCAACGCCGATGGCGTCCTGATCAGTGGACACGATGGCGGCACGGGGGCCTCGCCGCAAACCTCCATCAAGCACTCCGGACTGCCTTGGGAACTGGGCCTGGCCGAGACCCAGCAGGTGCTGGTGATGAACGACCTGCGCGGAAGAATCCGCGTCCAGGTGGACGGGCAGATCAAGACGGGGCGCGACGTGGCGATCGGCGCCATCCTCGGAGCCGACGAATTCGGTTTTTCAACCGCGCCTCTCGTCACCCTGGGGTGCATTCTGATGAGGAAGTGCCATCTCAACACCTGTTCCGTCGGCGTGGCGACGCAGGACCCCGAATTGCGCAAGAAGTTTTCGGGGAAACCGGAGTACGTGGTCAACTTCTTCAATTTCGTCGCCCGGGAAACGCGGGAGGTCATGGCCCAGTTGGGGGTCCGCAAGTTCGAGGACCTGATCGGCAGGACCGACCTGATCGAAATCCAGGACGCCATCGACCATTGGAAGGCGAAGGGATTCGACTTCGGCAATATCCTGTTCAAGCCCGTCGTCCCCTCCCATGTGGCGACCCGTCACGCGCGCAGGCAGGACATCAGCAAGGACATCTATGGGATCATGGACAGGAAGTTGATCCAGGATTGCCAACCGGCATTGGAAAACAAATACCAGGTCCATTTGAACTACCCGATCGACAACACCGACCGTACCGTCGGAGCCATGTTGAGTTACGAGGTCTCCAAAAAGTTTGGCGAACAAGGGTTGCCTCCGGATACGGTCAACGTGTTTTTCAAGGGGTCCGCCGGTCAGAGTTTCGGGGCTTTCCTGGCGCCGGGGATATCCTTCGCCCTGGAAGGCGACGCCAACGACTATCTCGGAAAAGGGCTTTCAGGCGGCAAGATCGTGGTTTATCCGTCCAGGGAGGCCGCGTTTGTTCCCGAGGAAAATGTTCTGGTCGGCAACGTCCTGCTTTACGGGGCGATTTCCGGCAAGACGTTCCTGCGCGGGATCGCCGGGGAACGCTTCGCCGTCCGCAACAGCGGGGCCCACGCGGTGGTGGAGGGCGTCGGCGACCACGGTTGCGAATACATGACCGGCGGCGTTGTCGCGGTGTTGGGAGAGACCGGGAGAAATTTCGCCGCGGGCATGAGCGGCGGCATCGCCTACGTGCTCGACCGGGCGAAAAATTTCCACGTCCATTGCAACAAGGGCATGGTAGAGCTTCTGCCCGTCGAGGAGGAAGAAGACGTTCAGACCCTGAAATCGCTGATCGAGGAGCACTATCTCTGTACGCACAGTTCCGTCGCGAAAAGGATCCTGGACGAGTGGGAACTCACGCTCCCGTCGTTCGTCAAGGTTTATCCGACGGATTACCGGAAGGTGGTCGAGGCAAGGAAACGCGAAATGGAACAAGACATGGTGGGAGCATCCTGATGGGCGATGTACGCGGTTTCATGGAAATAAATAGAGAGACGCCTTCCTCGCGGCCAGTGCCGGAGAGGCTCAAGGATTACCGGGAAATCTATCAGGAGTTCCCGCTGGAGAAATACCGCCAGCAGGGCGCGCGGTGCATGGACTGCGGCGTGCCGTTCTGCCAGAGCGAAACCGGTTGTCCCCTGGGCAACCTCATCCCCGACTGGAACGACATGGTTTTCCGGGGACGCTGGGAAGACGCGCTGGCCTTGCTTCTCAAGACCAACAACTTCCCCGAGTTCACGGGCAGAATCTGCCCCGCGCCGTGCGAGGGGGCCTGCGTGCTGGGTATCAACGAACCGTCAGTCGCCATCCGCAACATCGAGGAGATTATCGCCGAAAAAGGTTTCGACTACGGCTGGATGGACCCCAATCCCCCAAGGAACCGGACGGGGCGTAAAATCGCCATCGTCGGGTCCGGTCCGGCGGGCCTGTCAGCCGCCGACCAGCTCAACTCCGTGGGTCACGGCGTGACGGTTTTCGAGAAGGACGACCGCGTCGGCGGGTTACTGATGTATGGCATCCCGCATTTCAAGCTCGACAAGACCGTGGTCAAACGCCGGATTAAGTTGATGGAGTCGCGCGGCGTGGTTTTCAAAACCAATTCGCACGTGGGCGTGAACGTTTCCATCGAGGACTTGCGCAGGGATTTCGACGCCGTGCTCCTGTGCGGCGGCTCGCAAAAACCGCGCGACCTGCCGGTCGAGGGGCGCGAACTGGACGGCATCCACTTCGCGATGGAGTTCCTTCCCTTGCAGAACAAGCGCAACGAGGGAGACCGCATAGCGCCGGAGAAATCCATCACCGCCCAGGGGAAAAACGTGCTGATTCTCGGCGGCGGGGACACGGGGTCCGACTGCCTGGGCACTTCCCTGCGCCAGGGCGCGAAAAACGTTTATCAATTTGAGTTGCTTCCCAAACCGCCCAAGACCCGGGCGGAGACCAATCCGTGGCCGCAATGGCCCGCCGTCGCCAAGATGACCTCCTCGCACGAGGAGGCGCAAAAGGAGATTACCGAATATTGCGTCTCCACCAAGAAGTTTTCCGGCAAGGACGGCAAGGTGAGGAAAGTCCACGCCGTCCGCGTCATGTTCGGCGAGCGCGACCCCAAGACCGGACGCTCTCCCATCGTGGAGGTCCCCGGCTCGGACTTCGAGCTCGACGTAGACCTCGTCCTGTTGGCCATGGGTTTTCCGCACCCCATCCACGAGGGGATGGTCCAGCAGTTGGGCGTCAAGCTCGACGCGCGCGGGAACGTGTGGACGAACGAGAACAAGATGACCAGCGTGGAGGGCGTTTTCGCGGCCGGCGACATGGCGCGCGGGCA
>JACRGP010000142.1 GCA_016217765.1 Nitrospinota bacterium
AACTATTCACCGCTTCTTCCCCTGACGCAACCATCCGCGAATGATCCGGCTGGCGATCTCCGGATTGTCGCCGACCCATCGTTGCATCGTTTTCCGTTTTTTGTTTCCCGGCGTTTTCGGCAGGGCCATGGCTGGCGTCTGTTTTGCGCCCGTCGGCGGTTTGACGGGAGGCGGGGCCGGTTTGGGTTTCGCTTGCGGTTTGGGTTTTAGCGGGACCTTTTTGGCGGGCGGCGCCTTTTTCTCCGGCAGTAACAGGACGACCATCAGGACGGCGATGGCGATGATGAAGAAGATGCCGGCGATCAGCCAGGGGTCCATTGGGCGGGTTCAGTTGTCGGAAATGAAAAACTTGATGATGAGGTCGCCTCTCTTTTTTCCCCAGAGGATGGCCGCGCCTTCTCCGGTCAGGCGCAACTCCTCGCCCGTGAGGGTCCCCTCCTCGACTTGAATGGCGCGCACGGCGTCCAGCGTTTTTACTTCCAGAGTCCCCCCCGTTTCCGCCAGTTCCGGCGGGATTTTGATCTCCGCGTAGATGTCGCTTTTCACCCGTTTGAACCGCGGATGCGGCAGGGTGTTGATTTTCAGGAACAAGTCTCCAGGAGGGCCGCCGTTTTTGCCCTCGCCGCCCTTGTTTTCAAAACGCAAGGTGAATTGGTCGGCCACCCCGGGAGGGATTTCGACCTCCACCGTGACCGGCGCGACGGTTTGCCGTTTCCCTTTGCAGATCGTGCACTTCCCATCTCCGGCTTTACCGGTTCCCGCGCAGGCGGCGCAGTTGACGTATTTCTCATAGGCATAGGTCGTCTTGCCGCCGAGAGCCGCGGTTTCAAGCGGCACGTCGATGATGAACTGCAAGTCGAACCCGCGGGTGGGGGTGTCGGGGTCGAAGGGAGCCTCCTCCTGTTGGAAGCCGGTCCGCGAGAAAGGCTCTTGGTAGGACGAACGGGTTTCCCGTTCGAAATCGTATTCGTTCCAGTTCCCGGAGTAGGCGGAGCCTGGCCGCGGACGAGCGCGGGAGCGCGACCGGGAGGAGCCTTCGTGGGACCGTTGCCGGTCGTAGACCTGCCGCTTTTTTTTGTCCCGCAAAGTTTCGTACGCGGCGGTGACGGTCTTGAAGATTTCCTCGGACTTTTTGCTTCCCTCGTTGGCGTCCGGATGATGCTTTTTGGCGAGTTCCCGGTACCGCTTTTTGATTTCCTGTACGGTGGCCTGCTTCGGGACGCCCAGTATTTCGTAGAAATCCTTGGTTTTCATCTGGCTCTTGGAGGTAAAAGGAATGGCCGGGCATGGCCCAGCCTGACCGATCCCATCATTCTATCCCTAAGCCGGATTTTGCGCGAGCGAATGACGTATGGAAGCGCTTCGGGTTTTGGGAACGGGGCTTGCCCATCTGTTGGAGACGGAAAATACCCAGCGCAAAAAGCGCTTTTGTTTTATCCCCCCTTGCAAAGGGGGTTAGGGGGATTTGAAATCCCCGTTCGCCAGCGTGCCGCTGGATCCAGCGCGCAAGGCTTGAACCGCGCTCAAGGCGTCATCGAGGGCAATCCAGGCCGAGCCATGCCGCCCCTACGGCGAGTAGCGCGAATCCCCCCGCCCCCCTTTGCAAGGGGGAGCAATTCCACTCTATTACTCATGCAATATCCGGGCTAATCCTCTCCGAGGTAGCGCGTGTTACGTCAAACGAGCTTTTGGCGAATCCGACTTGGCTACTCTGACTCGGATGCGCGTCCGATCAATGGTCACCAACGCGCCTGCGAGTTCACTGTCGGAGACTGCGGATAGAAGGCGTTCCAAGGCATTCCGGGTTTCCTCGATCGTCGTGGGCCACACGCGTAACCGTATGATTCCGCAGTGTTTCTCCGCGGGGAAAGAGCGCTGGTCCGCAAAATCTTCATCGAAAGTTACGATGATTGCACGTCGCGCCTGTGCCCATTCATAGATTTCACGATCATTTTTCCCCGAGAGATCCGCCATGGCCGCATACTCCACGGTCCATGAAGGCCGCATGGTTTTAAACCATTCCGCGATGGCCCGCGGCACATTCTGGTCGAGGAGAATTGCCAGCGGCTCAGGCACGCCAGATAACCTTTTCCTCGTCGATCACCTGGCTGGCGTAGTCAAGGGCCGCTATTATGTCCGCGCGGGCCAATTCCGGGTAAGCCTCAAGGAGTTTTTCAATGGTATAACCTCCCGCAATCATCCCAAGGATATTCTTTACCATGATGCGAGTCCCGCGAATGCACGGTTTCCCGCTACAAATCTGCGGGTCAATGCTGATTCGGCGTTGCGTCTCTCCGTTTTCCATTGTTCCAAACTCCTTACCGTTATTGGCGCGCCAATCTTGTTAAGGAAATTTTAATCTTTTTTGTCGTGAAAATCAAAGCGATCAAGACAGGGGATTAAGGATTTCGCGGGCCGGTTCGGCGGGAAGTCCCGCTTGCGCGGGTTTCATGGCGATTCTTTCCGCGAACGCCTGGTGGATTTCGTCCCGCGCCGGTTTGCTTTTAAATGGGTAGAACCGGTCCCGGACGACGATCAAAAAAGCGTCGATGCCGTGAGGTTGGACCGGGCGGGCGGGGAATATCCTGATCCTTTCAAAACTTTTTTTCTCGGCGCGCAGGAGGGTTTCCGCCGCGAAATCATGGGTCGATAAAATCCCATGGAAAAAAACCGAGGCGGAGCGGACCCGTAAAAAACCCGCGTCCAGGAATACCGGGGCCATGCCCCATCCGATGCCCGTGTGGTTTCGCAAGCCCAGGAGCATGACGAAAACCTCGCGTTCATTTTCCGCGAGGGCGCCCCGCGGCGCGGACCATTTTAGAATATAGCCGCGAAAAATCCGGCCCCCGAAGTCGAACCACCGGGCCGAGACCAGAAAGCAGAAAACCGAGTTGAACAGGAACAGGTAAAAGTAATCGGCGATCGAGAGATGCACGGCGCCCGCCATGACCAGGCTAAGGCCCGCGCTGGCCAAGAGGTTCAAGGCCCGGGTCAGGACGTTCAGGTAAACGATCTTTCTGCCGGCCATCGGTTGGGATTTGAGTAAAAGGTATTTCAAACGCAGGGCATGGACCAAGCCCAATGCCGCCGTCAGGACCAGCCCCGGGATGGGGAGGGCGA
>JACRGP010000143.1 GCA_016217765.1 Nitrospinota bacterium
GACGCCCCCGGTGGGCAATGCCGCCCCGCGCTTGCGCCGGGGCGGTAATGAATCCGGCGTCACGCCGGCCGCCCTCGGCGTCAGCCTGAGGCGGCATCGGGTTCAGCGTTCACGCTGGTCACCCTCCCCCAGCCCCCTCCCTGAAAGGGAGGGGAATTATTTGAGGGTCAAACCAATCGTTTCATTTTATCAGGCGTTCCATCCAAATAAATATGCCGTCCGCTGAAGAGCAATTAAAGACCATCCGCCGGGGCGCGGTCGAGATCATCGACGAAAAAGAGCTCGCGGCCCTCCTGGAAAAATCCATTAAAACAGGCAAGCCGTTGCGCGTCAAGGCGGGATTTGACCCCACGGCGCCGGACCTGCACCTCGGTCACACGGTGCTCTTGCAAAAGATGAAACAGTTCCAGGAACTCGGGCACGAGGCCGTGTTCCTGATCGGGGACTTCACCGGGATGATCGGCGACCCGACGGGAAAATCGGAAACGCGCCGGAGCCTGACCGAAGGGGAAGTCCGCGACAACGCCAGGACCTACCTCGATCAGGTCTTCAAGATCCTGGACAAGGACAAGACGACGGTCGTCTACAACAGCGAATGGATGAAACGCCTGACCTCGGCGGAGATGATCGAGCTGTCCGCCCGGTACACCGTGGCCCGCATGCTGGAACGCGACGACTTCCAGAAACGGTTCCGCGGCAACCTGCCCATCAGTATCCACGAGCTACTGTATCCGCTCATCCAGGGGTACGACTCGGTGGCCTTGAAAGCCGACGTGGAACTCGGCGGGACGGACCAGAAATTCAACCTGCTGGTGGGCCGCGACCTGCAACGCGCCTACGGCCTGCCGCCGCAGACCGTCCTCACCATGCCCCTGCTGGAGGGGACCGACGGCGTCCAGAAGATGAGCAAGAGCCTGGGCAACACCATCGGCATTTCCGATCCCCCGAAGGAAATGTTCGGCAAGGTCATGTCCATCTCCGACGACTTGATGTGGAGATACTACGAACTGTTGAGCGACGTCGCGACGGACGAACTCGCCGCCCTCCGGCGCGCGACTCGGGCGGGCGACCTAAACCCCAAGGACGCGAAAGTCCGGCTGGCGAAAGAACTCGTCGCCCGGTACCACTCGGGCCAGGCCGCGGAGACCGCCGCCGAGGAATTCGACAAGGTGTTCAAGGACAAAAACGTCCCGGACGACATGCCTACGGTCAAGTCCTGGGGACCGGAGCCCCGGTGGATTTGCAAGTTCCTGGCCGATAACTCCCTGACCGACAGCTCGTCCGCGGCGCGGCGGCTCATCCAGCAAGGGGCCGTCGTCGTCAACGGAGAAAAAATCGCCGACGTGGATTTTCAGTTGACCGGCAACCGGGAATACCTGATCAAGGTGGGGAAAAAGCGGTTCCTCAAAATTTCAGGGGCGTGACCGGACCGACCGGATGCGGTCGCCGACCTTTATTTCCTTGCTACTCTCGACGACCACGACGGTGGACGTTTCTTTCTGCGTGGCGAGCGCCCGCAATTCGCCTATCCGATGCGTGAGGGTCGGCAGTTTTTTCCGGTCGAAAGCCCATTTTCTATTTTCATCGTATTCCGGCGCGACGTAGACCTCGAAACGGTCCCCCGGCGACACGTCGTGGTCCGAACCCTTGTCTATATACAAGATATCGAACTTGCCCAGCGAGGACGGCGGATATTTCGAAGCCACGATATAACCTTCGAGGGCCTTGCCGCCGGTCTTGTCCTTCCCCGCGTCGATCGGGGGCGGAGTCTGCTCCTTGTACGCCATAACGCTGTCGCCGTTCCTCATGGGTTCAAAAGAGTCGACGATGATGGCCCGCGATTCGTTCTCGCCCGCGTCCACCACTTCCGCCACGCCCACGACACGGATTAGAAATCCCATCGGCCGGCCATGTTTCAGGAAATAACCGCCGTCGTCAAGGAAACCGCCTTCCGGCATCAAGTGCCCGGTAACTTCCTCGCTGGAGGACTTTGTCAAGGACAGAGATTGTTCCGCCGGATGATAAACGAACCGGGATTTGCGGAAAACCAGGAACTTGCTCCCTTTGGCAACGTTCTGCTTCGACCCGATATTGAGATATATGGCCTCATTGGACGCCAACTCGACGCGCTGGAAATCGTTCTGAAAAATAATTCCGTCGCCGCGCGGCTCCGGCGTGATAAATCCGGCGTACAGGAAAACTCCGGGACTGACCAGATAATCCGGCGTTTGCCCCGGCGCGGAAGACGCAACGGCGGGCGACCCCTCTGGAGCGCCAACGACCCCTTGCGAAGACGTCAAGGGCTTCATGTCCGGAGAGACCGGCGCGACATCCCGGTCGATGTCCTTGAGTATCTCCCCGCCTACGGCCGTCTGGGAGAAAAGCAGAAAAATTCCCAGAACCATAATAACCGCCAACCCACCGGACCGTTCCAACCTTGAAGGAAACGAGTTTTTCATCGGCAATTATCCCGTATTCTGTTTAAATTCAATCTGTTCTCGATATGCTATCATAACAGATTTCCCCTCTTTGTAAATACAAAACAACGCTTTGAAAAAGGGATTTTCGGCTCCGTGCTCGTAGCGCTCTCCTTCCCCCCGGCAGGGAGAGCTTTGCAGAAGTAATAAAGCCAACTTTAACTCGGCCAAAACACTCTTTTACGATGTCGCCCTGAGCTTATCGAAGGGCGTTGGTCATGCTTCGACTGGCTCGGCATGACCTATGCAAAGGTTCCTTTCTAACGTTTTCTCCCCCTTGCAAAGGGGGCCGGGGGGATTTAAAAACCCAGGCACAAACGGTCCTTCCCCGCGGGTTCACGGATTTCCAGCCTCCCGCGCCGCTTGGGCTTCCCGAGCTTTTTTCAACCCTCCCTCCACGATGTTTAAATAATGTGGCAGGTTGGCTTTTTGAAAAACCGCCCTGGCTTTTTGGTAGTACTCTATGGCCTTGCCGTAATCGCCCTTGGAATGCCATGCCCCTCCCAGGTTGATCCAGTCTGTGGCGACATCAGGATGCTCCGGACCGAAGGTTTTGAGGTCGGAGGCCAGCGCCTTTTCGAAATACCCGATGGCCTTGCCGTATTGGCCAAGGGTATCTAGAATGAGCCCCGTCTGGTTCAGGTAGTTCGCATTTCCCGGGTCCAGCCGGACGGCGGTTTCGTAATATTTCAGCGCGTTTGGGTAGTCCAGTTTCAGTTCGTACACCTGGGCCTTGGCAAAGCGGGTCTGGGCCGTTTTTTGAACGGCCCGGTCCTCCGCCGCCTCGCGCGCGGACAAAAGCGCCAGCGCGTCGTCCGGTTGGTTGTCCTCCACGAGTTTCAGCTCCTCCGGCCAGAAGAAGCGGGTCCTGTAATTCGTCCAGGTTCCGACGGGGTCGCCGTTGATGCCGTGGATGAAGACGATGAGCTTGGTGGAGTTTTCTTTTTTAAAGAAAGTATCCTCGCCCATGGGCATAAAGGAACCGGTTTCGCCAATTCATGACTTTTTAGCCAAATCCCGTTTGATGGCCGGCATATCTTTTTCGAGAGCCGGGATGTTTTCTTGTATCACTTTCCAGATCCTTTCCGTTTGCACGCCAAAGTATTCGTGAATCAGGACGTCGCGTAAACCCACAATGGTTTTCCAAGGGACATGGGGATAGGCTTTTCTGACCTCTTCCGGGACATGTTTTGCCGCTTCGCCAATGATTTCCAGACGGCGCATAACGGCGTCCTGGACTTGCGCGTTCGCCATAAATTGTTCCCTGGAGAGGGGCGGCGGCGTACTCTTTAATTCGGGAAATGCTTTCAAGGATGTCCTCAATATAAACGCCGATGTCGCGTTTCATAGGAGGGCAACCTCTTCTTTCAGGATGCGCTCCCGGAGCGTCGGCTTGATGGCGCCATATTCCACGAGGTCCACTTTACGGCCAAGGGCTTCTTCAAGCTCCAGCTTGATGTCGATGAAATCGAACAGGCTGATCTCGTCCTCGATTTCCACCAGGACGTCAACGTCGCTCTTATCGGTAATTTCGCCTCTGGCGCAAGAGCCGAACAGTCCGGCGCGCTTGATCCGATGGTTCCTAAGGACGGGCAGGATTTTGGTTTTAATGTCGTTCAGCCGGTCGGCCATTTCATGGTCCTCTCAAGATGAACCCTTAGAGCGTCTAACAAAATGAAATTTCACATAACTGCCCTCCCCCTTGACGGGGGAGGGCAGGTGGGGGTGAAAAGCCGGGCAAGCGCCCGGAGGCCACGCGGCGATGACGCCGGGGACGCCCCCGGTGGGCAATGCCGCCCCGCGCTTGCGCCGGGGCGGTAATGAATCCGGCGTCACGCCGGCCGCCCTCGGCGTCAGCCTGAGGCGGCGTCGGGTCCAGCGTTTACGCTGGTCACCCTCCCCCAGCCCCCTCCCCAGCGCGACGCTGGACTCAACAGGCTCGGCTCCGATGGCGAATGGGAGTCATCGGGGGCAATCCGGGCTTGGCCATCCCGCTCCGGGGCGTTCCCCGGTCGAGGGAGGGGAGCGATTTGAGCGTCAAGTCATCGTCTCATTTTGTTAGACGCTCTAAAGGTAAGAGGAAGGAGACTACCATAAAACGCGGTTTTTTGCCATATTTGGAATGCAAATCGGCAAATCCGCGCGGAGGGCTCTTTACGGCGATTCCCAACTGTACAATGCCTGAAGGTAATTGGCCCGCTCCAGGGCGGCGGGGTTGGGGCAGTTGACGAGGCTCATGCTTCCCCGCATCTGGCGCAGGGAATGGTATTCATGCGCCTCCAGCCATTCCGCCAGGCCGCTTTTCAATTTCCCGATGAGGCCCGGCCCCTTTTGCAAAAGCGCCGAACACAGGTGACAAACGACGGCCCCGGACTCGTGGGCGATCTGCTCCTCGAACAGGGACCGCAGGACCGCCATGGGAGCCCCGGCGTCCTCCAATCGTTTCAAGTTGTCCAGGTTGTCGGTCAGGGGAGAGGCGGAAAGGTAACGGGTCGAAAGGTCCATCGGCGTTTCCTTTCCTCCAATGTTCTCGATAACCCGGGCTTACGCTTGGCCCGGGAACAGTGGTGTCCGGGGAAAACTTGTAAGGCTCGTATCCCCTCAATGCTCCCTCCCCCTAGAAGGGGGAGGACAGGTGGGGGTGAAAAGCCGGGCAAACGCCCGGAGGCGACGCGGCGATGACGCTGACGCGATCGCCGAAACGCGGTCTCCGCCTCGGCGTCAGCCTGAGGCGGCGTCGGGTCCAGCGTTTACGCTGGTCACCCTCCCTCAGCCCCCTCCCTGGAAGGGAGGGGATGATTTTTGCGTCGGACATCAGTTCATTTTTCCCCGGACACTACTGGCCCGGGGACAAGGTTTACCGGGCGGCGTCGTGGAAATCCAGGGCCGCGAGTTTTGCCAGATAGTTCCATTTCTCGTCGATATCCTCCTGCGCGGCGGCGGTCAGCGCCTCGGCCCGCTCCGGGTCCATCTGCGCGAGGGCCTTGAACCGGTTCTCCATTTTCGCGAAATCCTTGAAGGCCATCCTCGGCGGCTTGCAGTCGAGTTGCAGGGGGTTTTCTCCGCGTCCGAGCGCCGCCGGGTTGTAGCGGTACAGCGGCCAGAGCCCGCTTTCCACGGCGGCTTTCTGGTGTTGCATGCCGATGGTCATGTTGATCCCATGGGCGATGCACTGGCTGTAGGCGATGATGAGCGACGGACCCGGAAACGCCTCGGCCTCGAGGAACGCCTTGACGGTTTGCAGGTCGCGCGCGCCCATGGCCACCTGGGCGACGTAAACGTGTCCGTAGGACATCGCCAGGAGCCCCAGGTTCTTCATGGGCACGTCCTTGCCGTTGGCGGCGAACTTGGCGATCGCCCCCAGCGGGGTGCCCTTCGACATCTGCCCGCCGGTGTTGGAATACACCATGGTGTCCAGGACGAGGCAGTTCACGTTCTTCCCGGAGGCGAGGACGTGGTCCAACCCGCCGAACCCGATGTCGTAAGCCCAGCCGTCGCCGCCGACGATCCAGACGGACTTGTCCACCAGGTAATCGGCGAGCTCCGTCAACGCGTCCTCCGGGGTTGCCCCCGGGGGCGACGCCGCCTCGGCGCAAGCGCGAGGCGGAACGGTCCGCGGCGATACGCCGCCATCGCGAACGACCGGAGCCGGGCTATCCCGTTCCGGGGCGGTTACCGGCAATTTGTTTTCGCGGAGGAACGTCTTCAACTCCTCGACCCGGAGGCGCTGACGGCGGAAGTCCTCCTCGATCTGTTGCGGCGCCTCCAGGATGGCGCGGACGCGTTCCTCGCCGAACCGCGGGGCGAGCCGCTGAAGAGCTTGCCGAGCTTGTTCCCGGTGTTGGTCGAGCGCCAGGCGGAAGCCGAGTCCGAACTCCGCGTTGTCCTCGAACAGCGAGTTGGCCCAGGCGGGCCCTCTGCCCTCCGCGTTCACGGTCCAGGGGGTGGTCGGCAGGTTGCCGCCGTAGATCGAGGAACACCCCGTGGCGTTGGCGATCAACAACCGGTCGCCGAACAACTGGCTCAACAATTTCACGTAGGGGGTCTCGCCGCAACCGGAGCAGGCTCCGGAATATTCGAACAGCGGGGCCATGAACTGCGGGCCCTTGACCGATTCCACATGGATCTCCGGGCGCGGGGGGTCGGGCAGGGCCAGGAAAAAGGCGTAATTCTCTTTTTCAACAGCGACGCGGTCCCGGTGTGGTTCCATGACGATGGCCTTGAATTTGGGCTGGCTCTTGTTTTTCGCCGGGCACACGTCCACGCAAACGCCGCAACCGGTGCAATCCTCCGGCGCGACCTGCACCGTGTATTTCATCCCCTTGTATTCGTCCCCTTTGTAATCCGCGGACTGGTAGGAAGACGGGGCGCCGCCCAGTTTCTCCGGCGCGAAGACCTTGACGCGGATGGCGGCGTGCGGGCACACCATCGCGCATTTATTGCACTGGATGCACGCCTCCGGGTCCCAGATGGGGACCTCCAGGGCGATGTTGCGTTTTTCCCACTGGGAGGTGCCCGCGGGCCAGACGCCGTCCGGCGGAAAGGCGCTGACGGGCAGGCTGTCGCCTTTTCCGGCGATCATGACCGCCGTCACCCGCTTGACGAAATCCGGGGCGATGTCCGGGATTGGCGCGGGCCGATGCCGCCCGCCCATCGTCCCCGGCGCCTCGACCTCGTGCAGGTTGGCCAGGGCCCGGTCCACGACGCGGAAATTCATCTCCACCACCTGCTCCCCCTTGCTACCGTAGGTCTTCCGGATCGCCTCCTTGATGTGGGCGATGGCCTTGCCGCGCGGCAATACGCCGGACAGGGCGAAGAAACAGGTCTGCATGATGGTGTTGATGCGGACGCCCATCCGCGCTTCCGCGGCCACCTTGTAGGCGTCGATGACGTAAAACCGGAGCCGCTTGTCCACGATCTGCCGCTGTACTTCCAGGGGCACATGCTCCCATAGGGAGTTTTTATCGTAAGGCGCGTTGAGCAAAAAAGTCCCGCCGGCTGACGCCTTTTCCAGGATGTCGAACTGCTCCAGAAATTGGAATTGATGGCACGCCACGAAGTTGGCCGAGTCGATCAGGTGGCTGGAGCGGATGGGCCGCGTCCCGAAGCGCAGGTGCGAGACGGTGGTGGAGCCGGACTTCTTGGAGTCGTAGACGAAATAGCCCTGCGCGAAGTTCTCCGTCTCCTCGCCGATGATCTTGATGGAATTCTTGTTGGCCCCGACGGTGCCGTCGGCCCCCAGCCCGTAAAAAATCGCGCGCACCGTCTCCGGCGGCTCGATGGAAAACTCCGGGTCATGGTCCAGGCTGGCATGGGTCACGTCGTCGCGGATGCCTACCGTGAAATGGTTCTTGGGCCGGTCCTTGGCGAGCTCGTCGAACACGCTCTTGACCATGGCGGGGGTGAACTCCTTGGACGACAGCCCGTAACGCCCGCCGATGACGCGCGGCGCGCGGCCGCCCGCCCGTTCGAACAACGCGGTCACGACGTCCTGGTATAAAGGTTCGCCCGCGGAGCCGGGTTCCTTCGCGCGGTCGAGGACGGCGACGCTCCGCGCCGATCTGGGAAGCGCGCGCATGAAGTCCTCGACGTCGAACGGGCGAAAAAGGCGGACTTTGACGACGCCGGCCTTTTCGCCCTGGCGGACCAGGTAGTCCGCGGTCTCGTGGACCGTTTCCGCCCCGGACCCCATCAGGACGATGACCCGCTCGGCTTCGGGATGCCCGTAATAGTCGAACAGGCGATACTGGCGGCCCGTCAGCGCGGCGAACCGGTCCATCGTTTCCCGGACGATTCCCGGGCAGGCCTGATAAAACGGATTGCACGCCTCCCGGCACTGGAAAAAAACGTCCGGGTTCTGCGACGTCCCGCGGACGCTCGGGCGGTCCGGGCTCAGCGCGCGCCGACGGTGGGCGCGGACGCATTCCTCGTCGATCATCGCGCGGATGACCTCGTCGCCGAGGAACTCGATCTTGGCCACCTCGTGAGACGTGCGGAACCCGTCGAAAAAGTGCATGAAGGGGATGCGGGACCGCAACGTCGCGGCCTGGGCGATCAGGGCAAAGTCCATGACCTCCTGGACGGAGGAGGAACACAGCATGGCGAACCCCGTCTGCCGGGCGGCCATCACGTCGGAGTGGTCGCCGAAAATGGACAGGCCGTGCGTGGCCAGCGAGCGCGCCGCGATGTGGAATACCGCGGGCAACAGTTCGCCGGCGATCTTGTACATGTTCGGGACCATCAGCAACAAACCCTGCGACGCGGTGAACGTCGTCGCCAGGGACCCCGCCTGCAGGGCGCCGTGCAGGGCGCCCGCCGCGCCGCCCTCCGACTGCATTTCCGTGACGCTGGGAACCAAACCCCACAGGTTCGGGACCTGCTCCGACGCCCAGGCGTCGGAATGCTCGCCCATGGGCGACGAGGGCGTGATGGGATAAATCACCACCACTTCGTTGGTCTTGTGAGCCACGTACGCGGCGGCCTCGTTGCCGTCGATGGTCGCCATTTTCCCAGCCATGGAAACCTCCAATTATCAGAGCGCTGAAAATAATTCCTTTTGCGCGTCATTCCGAGTCCTTCGCCGCCGGTCGCCCTGAGCCTGTTGAAGGGTCTAGCCGGATATTGCATGACGAAAAGACTGGAATTGCTCCCCCTTGTAAAGGGGGCCGGGGGGATTCGCGCTACTCGCCGTAGGGGCAACATGCCAAACCGTTGATTGCGATCAGGGATCGTCGAACGCTGTCGGGGTTTTGCATGTTGGGTCCAGCGTCACGCTGGCTACTCGCC
>JACRGP010000148.1 GCA_016217765.1 Nitrospinota bacterium
CGTCGGCCAGACGGACCTTGACCCCAGCCGTAACATCATCCTGCTGGTGGGTTTTCACGGGGCGGATTCCACGCCCGAAAACATGCTGGTGCACGGCGCCAGGCTCAAGCTGGACAACGCGGTGACGGTCTATCCGGAAGGGCCGGTCGACGCCGGGAAAGGGCTCTGGAGCTGGTGGCAGGACGGCCCGCGCCAGGCCGAAACCGTTTCGTCTTTCCTGGACTACGCCGCGCGCATGATCGACGCCGCCCGGGCGCACATCGAGCTGTTCCTCCCGTCGGCGCCTGTCCGGACCTGCCTGTGGGGTTTTTCGCAGGGCGGGGCCGCCTCCCTGGCCTACGCGCTCCTCGGCCCGCATCCCATCCACAAGGCGGCCTCCATTTGCGGATTCCTCCCCGAACTGCCGGTCGCCGCTCCGGCGGAGAAAACTCCGGCGGAAGTCCTGGGGATTTACGGGCTCAACGACGGAGTGGTGCCCTCGTTCCTCGCGGGATTTGCGCTGGACGAAATGAAGAACCGCGGACACCAAACGACCGTCAAGGAGACTCCGCAGGGGCACGAATTGACCGCCGATAACCTGCGCGATATCGGCGATTTTTTCAAGCCCTGATCCCTGCCTGAAGCGGCTTGGCCTCCATCATTGACAATATCGGATTATTTGCTATTCTTGCATCGACACTGTTTATTCGAACAAGGGAAGACGGTTGAATACCGTCGCGGTCCCGCCGCTGTAACCGGGGACGAAACCCGCAACTCGCCACTGTTTGGGATCAAATGGGAAGGCGCGGGAAGTAGGACGATCCGGGAGCCAGAAGACCTGTTCGAAATAATACGTTTTTCACTCGCTCTTCGGGGATAAAGAGGTGAAAGTCCTTTCGCTCAAACTCGTTCCATTCCCCCCGGGAATGGATTTTTTTTGCTCATTTCCGCGTTTTTCAGTCCGCGTCTTGCGGCGCGTCGCGGAAGTTTTCCCCTGGGCCGCCGTCCTGTTTGTAATGGCCCTGTCGGTCCGCGCCGAGCCGGTTTTCGCCGGTCCTCCTCCGCGGATCGTCTCCATGTCCCCTTCCATCACGGAGATCCTCTTTGCGATCGACGCCGGACCGCGCGTGGTCGGCGTGTCCGATTTTTGCAGATATCCCCCGGCGGTGGCGTCTCTCCAACGGGTGGGCGGACTCCTCAACCCCAGTTTCGAGACCATCGTTTCCTTGAAACCGGACCTGGTCATCCACCAGCACGACAGTTTGAGAGTCCAGCAGAGCCTGCGCGAACTCGGCATCAAAACGCTCCCGGTCAACCTGGTGAACCTGGAGAACATCCTCAAGTCGATTTTAATCATCGGGGAGGCGCTGGACGACCGCGGCCCGGCCCAACGGCTCCATGACAAACTGGAGCGGGAAATCGCGTCTTACAAGACCCGGCTCGCGGGGCATAGGCGCAAATCGGTCCTGATGATCCTTGGCGACTCCCAGGACCCTTTGCGGGACTTGTACGCCGTGGGCAAGGGGACGTTCCTGGACGAACTCCTGACCCTGGCGGGCGGCGAAAACATACTCGACCGGTCCCTGGCGGTCTACCCGAAAGTTTCCAAGGAATTTATCCTGCGCCGCTCGCCCGAGGCGATCGTCGAGGCCATCCCCCGCTCGAACTTTTCGGAGGCGGAGCGCCTGGCCCATATAGCGGAATGGCGGCGGTTCCCCGCCATCCAGGCGGTAAAAAACGACGCCGTCCATTTTCTGGCGGCGGACTATATTTTGATACCGGGTCCGCGCCTTCTGTCGATCGTCGATCAACTGGCCCGGGCGATCCACCCCGAGCTGTTCGACGACGAAAAAAAACCCGCCGGTCAAACGAAAGACGCCCGCCCATGAATGCCCCATCCGCCGAATCCAGCGTCCTCGACTCAGCCGCGCAGACCTTGATGCAAATATCGGACGCGACTTTCGCCTATGCGGAACAACCCGTGCTGTCCGGCATTTCATTTGAACTCCGGACCGGGGAAATCCTTGGCGTTATCGGGCCGAACGGCTCCGGCAAATCCACACTTCTGAAACTCATGGGGGGCATATTGGCCCCGGATTCGGGCTCCGTCGCCTTCAAGGGAAAGGACCTCGGCTCCTTTAAAAGAAGAGCGCTGGCGCAATCCGTCTCCTGGATACCGCAGGAGCATCCGATGGTATTTCCCTTCAAGGTGTCGGAGATCGTGTTGATGGGACGGCATCCCTATCTCTCCCCGTGGGCGTTCGAGGGCGAGGAGGATTTTCGCATCGCCCGCCAGGCGATGGAGTTGACGGAAACCCTCCAGTTTGCCGAGCGGGGATTCAACGAGATCAGCGGCGGCGAAAAACAACGGGTGATGATCGCCGGGGCCATCGCGCAGGAACCGGAGTTGATGCTCCTCGACGAACCCACGGCGTCGCTCGACATGAAATACCAGATGGAAATACTCGATATCCTGAAAAAATTGAACCATGCCAAACGGCTGACGCTGGCCCTGTCGATCCACGACCTGCACCTGGCCTCGAAATTCTGCGACCGCGTGGTCCTCCTGAAAAACGGCCGGATCGTCAAGGACGCTTCCCCGGAAGAAGCGTTCCAGAAGGAAATCCTGGAAACCGTGTACGAAGTGAAGGTTAAAATCTTTCGCGATCATGACGACGGAAGCGTCCTGATCTCTCCCGAACTGTGATGGAAACGCGGACCTTTCCTCATTTGAACCGAAAACGCTATATCGCCGCGGTCGGCGCGTTTTTCCTCGTTTTAACGGCCGTGATGGCCGCCGCCCCCCTGATCGGCTCGACCCGGATCGATCTCGCGAAAGCTTTGTCCGGCGGTCCGGGCTTCGCCGAAAACGTGGACGCGAACATTCTTTTCCTGATCCGCCTGCCGCGGATATTCATGGCCGCCCTGGCGGGAGCGGCGCTCGCCGTTTCGGGGGCCGTCTTTCAGGCGATCCTGCGCAACGACCTCGCGGCCCCGATCACCCTGGGGGTGTCGGGCGGCGCCTCCCTGGGCGCCGTGATCGCCATCCGCGCGGGGTTTAACTTCACGTTCATGGGGTTCTCCTCCGTCCCCCTTGCGTCGTTCCTCGGCGCCCTCGGCGCCCTGGCGCTCGTTTTCAGTTTCGCGCGCATGCGCGGACGCGAACTGCCGACTTCGTACCTGTTGCTGGCCGGGGTCACCGTGAACTTCTTTTTCGCCTCGATGGTGATGCTGGTCAATTACTTCTCGAACATCACCCAGTCGTTTCAGATCGTCCGCTGGCTCATGGGCGGGCTGGATATAACGGACTACAAGACGCTATTGTCGATCGCCCCGCCGGTATTTTTCGGCATCGCCGTATTGATCTACCTGGCGCGCGACTTGAACCTGGTCAGCGGCGGCGTGGAATCGGCCCTGGCGCGCGGGGTGGACGTCGCCCGGGTCCAACTCCTGGGACTGCTGGCCGCGTCGCTGGTCACCGGCGCGGTGGTGGCCAACACCGGGCCCATCGGGTTTGTCGGACTCATCGTGCCGCACATCGTGCGCCTGATCGTCGGCCCGGACCACCGGTTGCTGGTCCCCGCCTCGGTATTCTTCGGCGCCAGTTTCTTGATCCTGTGCGACACGGCGGCCCGGATCCTGCTGGCGCCCACCGAAATCCCCGTGGGGGTGATCACCGCGATCCTCGGCGGGCCGTTCTTCTTCTGGTTGCTCAGGAGGAAGCATTGAGACCGGCGGACGGGAGGAACCCATCATGACGGACAAAGCGAAGACCCTGATGGTCCAGGGGACCGGCTCGGGCGTCGGCAAAAGCGTGATAACCGCGGGGTTGTGCAGACGCTTGTACCGCGACGGCTGGCGCGTGGCCCCGTTCAAGGCCCAGAACATGTCGCTGAACTCGTTCGTCACCCCGGAGGGCGGGGAGATGGGGAGGGCCCAGGCGTACCAGGCGGAGGCGTGCGGCATCCCCCCGCACGTGGCGATGAACCCCGTCCTGCTCAAACCCTCCGCCGACAACCTCTCGCAGGTGATCGTGATGGGCAAGGTGGCGGAGACGCGCAACGCCAGGGACTATTACGCCGGCCGCGGGAAATACATCGAGGAGGTCCGGAACGCCTTCGACTACTTGCGGAAGACCTACGAGATCGTGGTCCTCGAAGGCGCGGGGAGCCCCGCCGAAATCAACTTGCGGGATTTCGATTTCGTCAACATGCCCATGGCAAAAATGGCCGGCGCGCCCGTCCTGATCGTCGGCGACATCGACCGGGGCGGCGTGTTCGCCTGGATGAAGGGGACTTACGACCTGCTGACCGAGGACGAAAAACAACGCGTGGGGGGATTCGTCATCAACAAATTCCGCGGCGACATCGACCTGTTGAAACCGGGGATCGCCATGTTCGAGGACATGGTCGGCAAACCCGTGCTGGGCGTCGTCCCGTTTTACCTGGACCTGTTTGTGGACGAGGAAGACGCCATTCCCTCATGGCCGAGCCAGCCGCCTCCGGGCAGTTGCCCCGCCTTGCTGGACGTGGCCGTCGTGCGTTTGCCGCGCATTTCCAACTTCACCGACGTCTCGCCCCTGTTCCACGAACCGTCCGTCTCCGTCCGCTACGTCTGGCATCCCTCGCAAATCAAGGATCCCGACCTGATCGTCATACCGGGAAGCAAAAACACGATTGACGATCTGGAGTTCATGCACGCCCAGGGGTTGTCCGAGGCCGTGACGGAACGCTACCGTTCGGGAGCGGTCCTGCTGGGGATTTGCGGCGGATTTCAGATTCTCGGCAATAAGGTCCGCGACCCGGACCATATCGAGAGCCGGAAAAGCGAGATCGCCGGTTTAGGCCTTCTGGATATGGAGACGACCCTCCTTCCGGAAAAAGTCACGCGGCAAGTCCGCCGTCCGACGCGCGCCAGCCCCATATTCCCGGAAGGGTTCGAGATCGAAGGTTATGAAATCCACATGGGAAACAGCCGGTTAGAATCGCCGTATGTTCCACTGTTCCGCGGCGAGCCCGGAGACGATGAGATGTCCCTGGGATTGACCGACGAGCGCGGAAATATCGTCGGCGCCTACATCCACGGATTTCTGGATAACGACCGACTGCGCGGCCAATTTCTCCGGCATGTCCGCGCGAAAAGAGGGATACCGGAACCGGCGACGGCATTCGATTACCGGGCGTTCAGGGAGAAGCAACTCGACCGCCTTGGCGACATGGTGGGGGATAATCTCGACATGGGCAGGATCTACGCCTTGATCGAAGACAAGACAGAAAAAACAAAATAAATACTCAGCCAGGATATCCTTTCTGGAGAATTATCGCCATTCATTCCCGAAGAAGGGTTTGTCAATGCGCAACAAATTTACGGATGCGTCACAACGCATCTTGATTTCTTCAATATGAAAAATCGATGCAAATCGCCTCGCGGACTGGTCGTCTCCGGGACCCACAGCTCGGTGGGCAAGTCCTCCATCTCCGCGGGGCTCATGCGCCTGCTGACGAGAAAAGGGTTCTTGGTGAAACCATTCAAAGTCGGCCCGGACTACATCGATCCCGGACATCACGCGCGCGCCTGCGGCCAGCCCAGCTACAACCTGGACTCCTGGATGTGCCCGCGCGAATACGTCAAACGGCTTTATGCCGACATCGCCGGGGCGGGAGACATTGCCGTCGTCGAAGGCGTCATGGGATTGTTTGACGGGGCGTATTCGAAGCGGCCCGACGGCTCCACCGCCGAGATCGCCAAGCTTCTTGGCCTCCCCGTCATTCTGGCGATCGACGGTTCGGCGATGGCGCGTTCTTCGGCGGCGCTGGTCGATGGGTTTTCCCGGTTCGACGACGGTCTGAATATTTTTGGCGTGATCGCCAACCGCGTCTCCGGACCGGGCCACGCCAAAATCCTGAAGGACGCGATCGAGCATTACACCCCGGCGAAGTTTTTAGGTCATCTGCCGCCGGACCAACGGCTGGAAATCCCCAGCCGGCATCTCGGACTGCTGACGGGCCGCGAACAGACGGACGCGTTGTATGAGCGGTGGGCCGACCATATCGCGAGGCACATCGATGTGGACGCGATCCTGAAATCCCTTGCGCCACAACGCCGGGCGCCCTCTCGGAACGAATCGCGGGAAATGGACCGTTGGGACCTCAAGGCGCCCGGTTACCATTTCAGAGTTGCCGTCGCCCGCGACGCGGCGTTCCAATTTATATATCAGGACACGCTGGACCTGATCGAGCGGCTCGGCGGGCAAATCGAATGGTTCTCGCCTATCAAGGACCGTCGTCTGCCTCCAAACGCCGATCTTCTTTACCTTCCCGGCGGCTACCCGGAACTTCACGGCAGAACGTTGAGCGCCAACAAGTCCATGCTGGCCGGTATCCGCGAGTACGTGGAGTCCGGCAAGGCGGCGGTGGCCGAATGCGGCGGCTTGATGTACCTGGGAAAATCGATCGTCGACGAGGCGGGGCGAAGCCGTCCGATGGCAGGGATATTTGACTTTTCCACCACGCTGAAAAACAAACGGATGACCCTGGGCTACCGGAAATTGTCTTTCAACCCTTCCTCGATCGCCCGCAAAAAAATCCTTCTGAGAGGACACGAATTCCATTTCTCCGTTTTCCAGGACAACCGGGAAACGCCCATTATGACTCAAAATGCTGACGGCAAAATTCCCGCCGTCAAGGACGGATACCGGCATAGGAATTGTTTTGCGTTGTATTCGCATATTTATTGGGGATCGTCGCCGGACTGGCTCCAATTCGTCCTTCGTCAGACGCCAGGGACGTCCCCGGAAAATAGAACGCCTCATCGCAGGCAGTTCAAAGGTTAATGCATGGAAAGCGTAAAAACCATGGGAAATAGAAGGCAAGGCTCATTGTCCCTGCCGCTCTCGATTTCCGTCGCGATCCATCTGCTGGGACTTGGCCTGTTGGGGTCCGTAGCCTTCGAATACAAAAGAGAGGATTCTCCACGACCGATCAAAATCAGGAATGTTATAATCGAATCCAAACCCGTCGCGATGGAGAAGCCTCCGGCGGCTTCGCCGCCAGTCGAAGCCCTAAAACCCATCGCCGCCGCGAAGTCTCCGGCCAACGTGCCGTTGGATCCGATGGGCTTGACCGGGATGGCGAACCAGCGTCATCGAGGGCAATCCGAGTCTGGCCAGTTCGCTCCGGCGCGGTCGCCGGCAAACGCCGATTATCATCCGCCCATCTCCGCAAGGAGCCTCGCGGATTTATCAAACGGGACCATCGAGCCGACGACCCTGGTCAGGGCAAGTTTTCAGAGCCTCCTTGGGGCCAAGGAGCCGAAACCCCTTGCCATGCCGTCATCGCCGCCGATTGAACGGGTCTCCGCGGCAACGCCGGCCCCGGCGGCGCCGGATACACGGCAGACGCGCGAGGCGGCGCCCAACTCCCGCCCGTCCATCGTCGCGGTCAAAACGGAGGGGACCTCCAAGGCATTTTATCCGAGCGCGGTTTCCGCGCCCAGGTCTTCCGGAACGCCCGCCAGAACGTCTCCGGATGGCTCCATAAAAACCAAGTCTCCCTCGGAGACCGTACTTGCGTTCAGTCCGGCCGCGATCCAATCGTCCTCCGGCGGACGGGAGACCCCAAGAATGACCGGGATGTCCCCCCTGCCCTTGCAACCCAGAGACGAGCCGGACCGGACGGCGGGCCTGGAAAATAAAGCGGCCGCCGTTTCGGCCTCCGATCATCGGAATCCTCCGGCGATAACGGCGGAAAGAATTGCCGCCGTAAAAGCAACCGACTTCTCCGTGAACCCGGCGGCGTTCTCCGGCGACGGCCCGTCGGGCCATGAACTCGACAAGATTCGCGGCGGGTTTCTATCCTCCGTTTGGGAGAAACTCGCCAGGGCAAAGTATTATCCGAAAATCGCCCGCGACCGGGGATACGAAGGCGAGCCGGTCGTCGCCTTCACGATCGGGAAAGACGGTTCCCTCATCGAGCTCAGGCTCGACAAACCGTCCTCCTTCGAGCTTTTGAACGAGGCGGCCTTGCAAACCGTGCGAGACGCGTCGCCCTATCCCTCGATCCCCGATCCGATGAACGAACAGACGATCAAGTTGAAACTTCCCATATCCTTTGTTCTGGAGCGACCATGAAATCAAAGACCATCGGCATCATCCTGGCGGCCGTAGTTTTACAAGCGTATGCGCCCGACGCCTGGTCCGAGGTACGGAAAATCGATAGCAACTTCGACGGAAAAATCGATCAATGGCAGTATTTTTCGGACGGGCCGGGCAAGGAAATCCTCAAGGTCGAATTCGACAAGAACGGCGACGGTCTGATCGACCAAAGGGACCTGTACGACGGCAACAAGCTCCCGATGCGCGCCGAACTGGACCGGAACTTCGACGGGAAAATGGACCAGATCCAGCGCTACACGAAGGAAGGGAAATTGACGCAGGTCGAAAAAGACACAAAATTCAACGGTAAGATCGACTGGAAGGAATTTTACGACGCCAACGGCAGATTGAATAAAATCGAAATCGACGAAAACCAGGACGGCAAAACGGACGTCTGGCAGTTTTACGACGAAAACGAAAAACTGATCCGCAGGGAATTCGATTCCAGGCAAACGGGGAAGGTCGACCGCTGGGAACATTTCAATTCCGGCGGTCAATTGGAGTCGGTCGATTTCGACACCAACGGAGATCAAAAACCGGACCAGTGGCAATATTTCAAAAACTCAAGTATCCTCGAGAAAGTGACGTTCGACGCCAATTTCGACGGCAAAGTCGACCGGTGGGAAACCTACGATCCATCGGGGAAACTCGTCCGTGTCGAACTGGATAGAAACCACGACGGAAAAGTCGATGAAATCCATGAAAAATGACGAGAGAGCCATTCATGCGTCCAAGCAATCGCTGGGGTTCGATCGCCCTGCTGGTCCTGTTTCTGTGCTCCTGCGCCCCGCAACCCCAAAAGGAAGTCCCGGCGGAGTACAAAAGCGGACAAAAATATTTTCATCAAATCTGCTCCAACTGCCATAATTCCGACGCCATGGGCGGCCTGACCAAGGCCCCCAAACTCATTGACGGCGATTACGCGCCCGACGGTTTCAGCGATGGAGACATACGCGACACCGTCCTCAACGGGACCAAAAAGATGCCCCCGCAGAAGGGGAAACTCAGCGAGGAACAGATCTCGGAAATCATCAAATACCTGAGGTATTCCCAGAAGGCGGCGGGATTGATACCGGACGAAAAAAGCGCGGAACAGGACGATGACGACGAGGCAGACGGCGAGGAGGAGGACCCCGCCGCCAAATCCTGAGAAACGGATAACGCGCCCGGCGGCCGCGCCGGATTTCCGTCCATCCGAACGCTTGACAGGGTTCCGGATTTTGATTAGATTAATCGATCCAACCGAGCGCCCAACGCGCGTTTGATCAGATCAATGAAATATTGGAGCGTGTTTTTATGTCCGCAAGAGAAGCCTATATACAAAAACTCTTTGCCAACCGTCTAGGCGGTAGCCAGTTTGGCAAAGACACTAAAATCTATAAATTCGAGAAGATTAAAAGGGCCAAACGGGCCGCCCTGGAGGCCAACCCCGGCAAGGAGTTGATCGACCTGGGGGTCGGCGAACCGGATGAGATGGCGTACCCGGGAATCGTGAAGTGCCTGCAATTGGAGGCGGAGAAGCCGGAAAACCGCGGTTACACCGATAACGGGATCGAGGACTTCAAAAAAGCCGCGGTGAAATACATGGAGAAGGTTTACAACGTGACGGGATTGGACCCCGCCAAGCACGTGAACCACACCATCGGATCCAAACCCGGCCTGGCGATGGTCCCCTCGCTATTCATCAATCCCGGCGACGTGGCGCTGATGACCGTTCCGGGTTACCCGGTCTTGGGCACGCACACCCAGTATCTCGGCGGCGAAGCGCACAACCTCCCCTTGACGGAGGAAAACCATTTCCTGCCGGACTTGAAAAAAATCGATCCCAAGATCCTTAAAAGGGCCAAGCTACTCTGCTTGAACTATCCCAACAACCCCACGGGGGCGAACGCCACCCACGAATTTTACGAAGAGGCCGTCGAGTTCGCCAAAGCCCACAATATCGTCGTCATCCAGGACGCCCCGTATGCGGCGTTGACGTACAACGGGCAACCCTTGAGTTTTCTTTCCGTTCCCGGGGCCATCGACGTCGGGGCCGAGTTCCATTCCCTTTCCAAGGCGTACAACATGACCGGCTGGCGCCTGGCCTTCATCGCCGGCAACGAATTGGTGGTCAAGGGGCTGGCCCACGTGAAGGACAACATCGACTCCGGCCAGTTCGCGGCCATCCAGAAAGCCGGGATCTACGCTCTGGAACATCCCGAAATCAGCAAGGAAATCGCGGAAAAATACAAACGGCGCCTGACCCTGATGGTCGATACCCTCAACTCGCTCGGGTTCTCGGCGAAAATGCCCGGCGGTTCCTTTTTCCTGTACGTCAAAGCTCCCAAGGGCATCGCGGAAGGACGCCGGTTCGAGTCCGCCGAGGACTTCTCGCAATACTTGATCGTCGAGCATCTGATCTCCTCCGTCCCCTGGGACGATGTCGGCCATTTCGCGCGGTTCTCCGCGACGTTTTCCGCGAAGGACAAAAAGGACGAAATCCGCATCATGGAGGAAATCAAGAAACGGCTGTCGACGGTCAGGTTCGAATTCTGACCCGCGGGGAGCCTTCCGGCCGGATGTCGAAAACCGCTTACATCGGCATAGGGTCCAACCTCGAAAATCCGCTGAAGAATTGCAAGGAAGCGATCGGCAGGCTGTCGGCGCGAAAGGGCATAACCCTCACGGCCCGTTCTTCGTTTTATAAAACGGAGCCCGTGGGCATCACGGACCAGGATTGGTTCGTCAACGCCGTCGTGGAAGTCAGGACGACGCTCGATCCCCCGGCCCTGCTGGAAGCGTTATTGGAAATCGAACGCGGTATGGGAAGAATCCGCGGAAAGAAATGGGGCCCGCGGTCGATCGACCTGGACCTGTTGTTCCATGAGGACGCGGTCCTGGACCTGCCCGGACTGACCCTTCCCCATCCGGAAATCCCCCGCAGAAGATTCATACTCGCCCCCATGAGCGAAATTGCCGGCGGGTTCCAGCATCCGGTCTTGAAAAGGACGGTCAACGATCTTCTGGCGGAACTTCCGGAATCTCCACATGCCATCCGGATCGCCGACTCGTCATGACCGGTCCAGATCGAAGACCTGCATGTTCTCGATGGCTTCCCGCATAAGGTCCTTCCAGGGATACCGCTCCTCGTCGGCCTCCAATTGGTCCACCTTGCTCCGGATCGCCGGGTTGGGCGGCATGAATACGGAACAGCAGTCGGGATGGGGTTCTATGCTGACGTCGTAGGTCCCGATTTTTTTGGCCTCGTCGATGATGTCTTTTTTGTCCATCCCGATCAAGGGCCGGAACACGCTGAGCGGGACCGTGCAAGAGACGGCGGCCAGGTTCTCCAAAGTCTGCGAGGCCACCTGCCCTATCGACTCCCCGGTCACCAGCGCCAGGCACCCGTATTTTTCGGCAAGCGCGTGGGCGATGCGGTACATCATCCGGCGGTACAGGACGACGCGATGGGCCGGAGTGCACAAGTCCCGTATGGCGGTCTGCAGATTTCCGAAAGGGACGACGCAAAGCCGCCCGCCCCACTGGTACCGGTTGACGATCTTCGCCAGGCGATGCGTCTTATCGAATCCGCCGCGCCCCAAAAAAGCCTGGTTGTCGAAAAAGACGAAATGCGACCGGCATCCCCGGCGGATGACCATGAACGCCGCGACGGGACTGTCGATGCCCCCCGATAGCAACGTCAAAACCTCTCCGCCGGAGCTTACCGGCAGTCCGCGAATGCCGGGAACGCGGCCTTGGAACGCCACCGTCTCCTCGTGACCGATCTCGATCTCCAATACGAATTCCGGAGTCTTGAACTCCGCGGACAGGCCCTTGTCATGGAGCTTTTGCAGGATTTTCGCGCCCACCTGGTAACTGAAATCGGGCGAAGTAATTGGAAAGGTTTTGTCCGACCTCTGCGTCCGCGCGTAAAACGTCAGGGGCTTCCCGGACGCCAACAGAGGCTCGATCCACTGGATGCCCAGCTCGGCGATCGAATCGACATCCGGCCGGATGGGAACTCCCACGCTGAAGGAAACAATCCCCGGTATCATGCGCAGTCGGCGGACGCACTCGTCGACCTGGGTTTCGTCGATATCGACCAGGATCCGTCCGCGAGGACGGCGGTAGCGGACTCCCTCCATGTCCGCCAGCTTCCTCCGGATATGGTCGATCAGGCGGCTTTCGAAAAAACTCCGGTTTTTTCCCTTGAGTCCGATTTCATCGTAGCGGACGAGGACGATTCTGGGCCGGCTCATTTTTCGGCGTGTTTGTGTTGGAAGGTTGGGTACAGGGTTTGATGGGCGCGCGCGAACTCCCGCAGGAAGACCTCTATTTCATCCTCCGTATTCTGGCGCCCGAAAGAAACCCGCAAACTGCAACGGGCCTCGTCCTCCGTCAGCCCGATGCCGGTGAGGATTTTCGAAGGCTCTCGGGAATGGGCGCTACAAGCGCTTCCCAGTCCCACGAAGACGTCTCGTTCCTCCAGGTGGTGCAGAAGGACCTCTCCCTCCACCGGAGGAAAACTGAAGTTGACGATGGCGGGAGACTGGATTTCGACATCGTCCAGGGTCGAGGAATTAAAGCGTATGTCCAAATTGTCCAACCGGCCGGAAAGGTCCCGCAACCCCTCGATCAGGCGCCGGCGGAGTTTCCGCAGATGCTCCTGGGTCTCTTTCAGCCTCTCAATGGAAAGGCGCATGGATTTCGCCATCCCCAGGATCAACGGGACGGGCAAGGTGCCGGAGCGCAGTCCGGATTGCTGTTTACCCCCGTGGATCAGCGGGGTCAACGTCAGGCGCGAATCGTATACGAGCAGGCCGATCCCCTTGGGGCCGTTGATCTTGTGCGCGGAAATCGAATAACCGGCAAGCCCGTTCCAAAATTCCGGCTTGATGGACAGCTTGCCGACCGCCTGCACGCCGTCGAGAAACAATCGCGTCTGGGGCGACCCCACAGCCAGCGCGGAGAGTATCCGCGCGGGATCGTTGACGGCGCCCAGCTCGTTGTTGACATGAGAAAGGCACAACAACCGGACGCGGTTTTCCTTGAGAATGGGGATGGAATCCAGGTCCAACCGCCCTTCCCGGTTCGCCAACCGCGGGCCGTCGTTTCCCAGGCTCTTGAAGTAATCCAGAATTTCCGTGACACTGGGATGTTCCAACCCCAGGCAGGCGGTTTTTTTATCGGGGAAACACAATCCCTTGATGAATAGATTGTTCGATTCGCTCCCGCCGCTGGTGAATACGGTCCGGAATTGGGAAGGCAACCGAAGCAGGCTGGCGATCTCCTCGCGGGCGGCCTCGACCCTGTTTTTCGCGTCCAGGCCGAGCCGGTAGACGGCCCCGGAATTGGCGAAATCCCTGCGCATGGACTCGTTCACAACCTCCAAAACCTGAGGGTCCACCGGAGTGGTGGCGGCATTATCCAAATAAATCATGTTTTCGTCCGAGAATAAAAAACGTTGGCGCGCCTAACAAAGGGAGGGGAGTAATTTGAGCGTCGAGCCAAATGGTTCATTTTGTTACACGCTCTCAGGGCCGGTAGGGGGGAAGCAGGTCGTGTTCCACGCCGAGTTGGCTCAGGATTCGGGCGACGACGAAATCCACCAGGTCGTCCACGGTCTTCGGCCCCTGATAGAACGCGGGCGAAGCGGGCAGGATGACGGCTCCCGCCTGGTCGAGGGCCAGGAGATTCTTCAAGTGGATGGCGCTCAACGGGGTCTCCCGGGGGACCAGGACCAACTTCTTTTTTTCCTTCAACATCACGTCGGCCGCGCGCTCGATCAGGGAACCCGAAACCCCGCCGGCGATCCTCCCGATAGTCCCCATGCTGGCGGGAACGATCGCCATGCCGTCGACCGGGAAAGACCCGCTGGCAATGGGCGAATTCATTTTGGAGTTCTTGTACACGGTCACGTTTTCCCTGGCGAAATAACCGGACCCGATGTCCAGCTCGATATTGCACAGCTCGGCGCCCCGTTCGGAAAGGATGACGTGCAACTCGGCCTTCGGTTGCAAATAATCGAACAGGCGCTTGCCGTAACAGACACCGCTCGCCCCGGTAATCGCCAGGATAAATCGCTTCATGAATTCACGTCAGTTTGAACAGATCGTCCACCTCCCGGCGTATCCGGGCATGGACGACTTCCCTGGCCGGCTGGCTGTCGATCCGACGGACCCGCGGGCCGGAAAAACGCCTGAACAGGCTCTCCACCTTTTTCAGGTATTCCAGTTGCTCGAATGCGCTCAGGCCGCCGTTCCGGCCTTCCTTGATGCGTTGGAGGCACTTCTCCGGCGGCGCCTCGAAGATGAAAACCAGGTCCGGCTTGGGAGCGAAGGATTCGTTCTCCCGGCATATCCTGTCCGGGTCGAGTCCCAAGGCGCCCTGGTACGCGGCCGTGGAATAATAATAGCGGTCGATCAGGACCGCCTTTTTCATCTCCAGGGCGGGTTTTATATTGAGGGCGACGTCCTCCTTCCGGTCGTTGACGAACAAGGCCAATTCGTCCTCGGGAGAAATCCCAAGGCGTCCTTCGCTGAGAATTTTCCTGATCTCCATCCCCCAACGGCCCCGCGTCGGCTCGCTAAGGCAGACCGCGGGTATCCCCCGGCTTTCCAGGTAACCGGCCAACATCCGGCAATGAGTTGACTTGCCCGTCCCGTCGATGCCCTCGAACACAATCAGATATCCCCGGTCCAGTTCCACGGCGTCGCCCTTCGGCGGAAATTCAGGTTCAGCGTCCATTAACGATTATACATCCATCGGCGAATCAGTCATAAATCGCGAAACCGATCGCCCCGCCCAGCTCTCCCAGTGGATTGATTCGGTTTGGGGAGTTCTTTCCCGGCGGTTTTGCGAAAAACTTTCTTTGCCTCGCAAATCACGACGTCGGCCGTCAAACCCTTATCGCCCTTCGCGGGATCGTTTATCAATTTCTGGTTCGTGGCGACGATCGTCCTCGCGGCCCGGAATAACTCAGTGGCTTCAAATGCGATTTAGCCCATATCGTAAAAGGAATCCATTTACAAGTCCATGGCAAAAACGCCAAGGACCCGGCCGCGCGGACGCCGTGAACATCCCGCCGGGGGAAATGCGCGCGCGGAACCCGCGATCTTCGCGTCATCTGGCGCGGTTGCATTTGGACCGGTTTTGCCTCATAATCGATAAACAGGCTATCAATCAATCTTTGTAAGAAGTTACGCTCCATTGACTCCCCAATCCAACCTCGTATTTTTACAGTAGAGACGGCGACGGATAAGTGAAAAAACACTTCAAGATTTTCGGATGGATATGCCTTGGAATTTTATTGCAATTCAAGTTCGACGTTTTGTACCGGATCGTTGTCCTTGAAAACCTGAGTTTTCACGAGCGCGGGTATTTCGTAAAAATGCGTCTTTTCCCCGCGTCCGAAAACCTTAGCGTCCTCCACGTGGAGACCGTTGTCCATCATTCGTTGGGGCCGGATTATTTCGCGAACGTTTACATCCCCGAATGGTATAAAGTGATCAATAAAACACCTTACCTGGGCGCCGAAGCCATACCGGGTTACCAGGCGTATCAAATGAACATGCGGCGGAAATACCGCCACGTCCTGGCGGCGGAGGATTTGATCATCGCTCCCAAGGAACCGGACAAGGACGTCGAGGCGGCGCCGGTCCTGGTCCATTTTGAAAATCAGAAACAACGTCTCCACGACGACAAGACTTACCGTTTGACCACGAAGAACAAGGACACCCAATTGGAAGGGCCGGAAATGGTCGAGGCCAAATACCGCCAGCATGTGGGTCTATAACCCCGGAGAGAGACGACGCAGGGACCATGAAAACCGCCACGAAGGACTATTACAAAATCCTGGGGGTGCCCAAAAACGCCGCGGACCGGGAGATCAAGAAGGCTTTCCGCAAACTGGCCATGGAGCATCATCCGGACCACAACCGGGACGATCCCGAGGCGGAAGAGAAATTCAAGGAGATCACCGAAGCCTACGGGGTATTGATGGACCCGGTCAAACGCCGCGAATACGACAATTTCCGCTCCGATTATTTCACCGGCCGCCAGGACGCCTCCTCGCGGTTCAATTATTCGCAACAGGACATTTTCGAAAATATGTTCCGGCAAGCCTTCGGACGGGACATTTTCGAGGAGTTGAACAAGGAGTTTTCCCGGTCCGGCTACCGCGCCGGCAATTCGTTTTTCGAGACGCTCCTGTTCGGCGGCATGGCGGGAAACCTGGGAAGGCTCCTGGGGATGATACCGGGTCCGATCGGCAAACTGGGATACGGGCTCCGCGTTTTGCAGGCCCTCGGTTCCTCCCTGATCGCGCTCAACCAGTTGCGGAAGGCAGGTACGGCGGAACGGGACCGGACCGGCGAAATCAAACCGGGACCTTCCGTGCTGGATTCGCTCAAGGGCCTTTTTGGACACGGCGGGAGTCCCGTAACCGGGCAACGGGACCTGAACATCCACATGCAAATCTCGATTCTGCCGGAAGAAGCGCGGTTGGGGACTAAAAAAAAGATCTCGTATAAGGCGGACGACGGGACCGAACAATTGGCGATCCAAATCCCTCCCGGAATTCGATCGGGAGGTAAACTGCGGTTGAAAGAAAAAGGTTTGAAGAAAAACGATCGCCGGGGAGACTTGATCCTGTCCGTCAAGGTGGAAAGCCCTTGACCCTCGCTCTTCTCCGGCAGTCGCGGTTGTTTGTCGAGCAAAACACCCCAACCCTCGGGCCAACCGCCCGCCTGAAACATAAAACCAGGGGCATTCCTCATTCCATTGCGCCGTCGCGAAAACTTGAATTTCACGGGACCCATGAACCTATCTGAACTCAGGAATTTATCAGGACAAGCGGTCATCGTCGCCGGCCTTCTCATGTTTTTAGGAAGCGCGCCGGCCCGCGCCGAACCCCTGAAAAAACCGGGACCGGAAAAACCGGTCCCCGTGGTCGTCGCCAAAGCCGTGTCCCTCCCGGCGGACACGAAGATCGAGTTGCCGGGGACCGTTCTTCCCTGGGCCGTCACCCGTCTCGCCTCGGAGGTGAATGCCCGCGTGGAATCGCTATCGTTCAACGAAGGGCAGTACGTGAAAAAAGGGACGCCCCTGGTCCAACTCCGCACGCACCCCTTAAAACTTCAGCGCGACCTCGCGATGGCCGAGAAAATACGCGTGGCCGCCAAACTTGAAGAGTTGCGGACGGGCACGCGGGCGGAAACCATCGAGGCGGCCAAGGCCTCTCTGGAACAGGCCCGGGCCCGCGTAAAGGTCACCCAAAACGAACTGCTCCGCGCCAGCAGGCTATACGCGGACAAGGTCCTGAGCCTGCACGACTTCGACCGGGCCAAGGCCGAGGCCGACGAAGCCAAGGCCCTCGCGGAGCAAAGGCAGGCGGTGTTGAAGGAGTTGGAGGCCGGCCCGAGGATCGAGGAAATACGCCAGGAGGAAGCGAACCTGCAAGCCGCCGAGGCCCGCATCGCCATCATCGAGGACGACATTCACCGTTCCACGATCCATGCCCCCTTCAACGGCTACGTGGTGAAAAAGGAGACCGAGACGGGGCAGTGGCTGGAAAAAGGCGACCCAGCCGTCTCCATGATCGCCGTGGACGCCTTGAAGGCGGAAATCAACCTGCCGCAGTTTCACTTCAACAAAATCGAGATCGGGACGCCCGCCAAAATCATCCTCGAAGGCCGCGGGGCCGATCGCGCGAACGAGGAATTCAAGGGCGAGGCGATCGAAAAGATCTACTCGGGCGACCCCGCTTCGCGCACTTTTCCGGTGCGGGTCAAAGTGATCAACCCCAATTCGCGGATCGCGGCCGGCATGCTCGTCCGCGTCGAGCTTTATCCGGAGGAGAAAAGGAAAAACACGCTTTACGTCCCCAAGGACGCCGTGGTCCGCACCCCCAGGGAAACGTCCGTCTGGGTGGTCCGGGAGGACAAGGACAATAATTTCACCGCCATGAAAGTGGCGGTGGAAACCGGCGACAACGTGGAAAAACTCGTGGCCGTCAAAGCCGACCCCAAAAAACTCAAGGTGGGCGAATGGGTGGTCGTCCAAGGCAACGAGCGGCTTCCTCCGGAGGTTAAAGTCACCGTGATCGACAAGCGCGAATGAGTTTTCCATGAAGTTGATCGAACACTCGCTTAAATACGGCGTGACGGTGGCGGTCGGGGTCATCCTGGTCCTCATGTTCGGGATCCTGTCGCTCCTGCGGGTCCCCATTCAATTGACGCCCGACGTCACCCAGCCGGAATTGACGGTCACCACCACATGGCCCGGAGCCAGCCCGGAGGAAGTGGAGCGGGACATCGTCGATCAGCAGGAGAAATATCTGAAATCGGTGCCCGGGCTAACGGAAATACGTAGCACGGCGCAGACCGGCCTTTCCGAGATCAACCTGCGGTTCCAAGTCGGTTCGGACATCCGCGAGGACATGCTCCGCACCTTGACCGCCATCAAACAGGTCCCCTCCTATCCCGAAAACGTCGACGAGCCGGTCATCCAGACGGTCAACGTGTCCGACCGCCCGATCGGTTGGTTCGTCCTTCAGCCGCTCCCGGGGCATGAGGGCAAGATCGACGTCTACCACTACCGGGACTTCGCGACGGACAACATCAAGTCGCGGTTCGAGCGCGTGGCCGGGGTTTCGCAAAGCTCCGTGTTTGGCGGTAGCGAGTTGGAAGTCCGCGTGACGTTCGACCCAAACGCCCTCGCCGAACGCGCCATCAGCATCTACGACCTCAGGGAAGCCCTGCGCCGGCAGAACCAAAACGTCAGCGGCGGCGATTTCGACGAGGGGAAACGGCGCTACATCATCCGGACCACGGGGGAATTCACGTCGCCGGAAGACATCGAGAAAACCATCGTCTCTCATGTGAACGGCCGCCCCGTATACGTGAAGGACGTGGCCCGGGTCCACATGGATTACGCGGAACTGCGCTCCTACGTGCGCCACAACGGATTGCCGGGGATCGCCGTCAACGCGCAGAGGGAACTGGGATCGAACATCCTGCAGGTCATGAAGGACCTGCAGGAGACGCAGAGGGACCTCAACGAGAACCTGCTCCACCCCATGGGGCTCCACCTCGTGCAAACCGCCGACGCCACGGAATACATCGCCCTGTCCATCAAAATGGTCCAGACGGACATCGTGATCGGCGGGGCGCTGGCGATCGTCATCCTCCTGATTTTCCTGAGGAGCTGGTTCAGCACGCTGGTCATCGCCCTGGCCATCCCCATCAGCGTCGTCGGCTCCTTCCTGATCGTCACGCTGATGGGCCGGAGCATCAACGTGATCATGCTGGCCGGGATGGCCTTTTCGGTGGGCATGGTGGTGGACGCCTCCATCGTGGTGCTGGAGAACATACACCGCCACCGGCACATGGGAAAGAACTCCCACGACGCGGCGCTGGACGCCACGACCGAGGTCTGGGGCGCCATCCTCGCCAGCACGTTGACGCACCTGACGGTATTCATCCCCATTTTGTTCATCCAGGAGGAAGTCGGCCAGATGTTCCGCGACATCGCCGTGGCCGTCAGCGCGACCATTTTCCTGTCGATGATCGTCAGCGTCCTGGTCATCCCTCCCCTGAGCGCCAGGCTGTTGCGTTACGAGGAAATCCACGCCCATGACCGCCATTCCCGCATCTACAAGATGTTCCTGAACATGTTCGGCCTGGTCCCCTTCGGGCAGAAATTCAACCAATGGGTGACGGATTCGCTACGCTCGCTTTTCCGGTCGTTGAAATCGCAAGCGATGGTGATCGTCCTCTTGACCGTCGTGCCTCTCGGGATCGCATGGAAAATTCTGCCCAAGGCCGAGTATCTCCCCGAGGGCGACCAGAACGTCATATTCGGAATGATGATCCCCCCCCAGGGATACAACATCCAGGAGATGACGCGCATCGGCAACCAGATGGAGGAATTCTACCGCCCCTACTGGTTGGCCGAGCCCGGCAGTCCCGAGGAGGCGCGACTCAAGGGGCCGGCGGTGCGCAACTTCCTGTACATCGGCAGGGAAGGAAACCTGTTCACCGTGGTGAAGGCCAGGGACCCCGAACGCGCCAAGGACCTGGTCCCGGTCTTGAAGCAGGAGCTTGGTAAAGTCCCGGGGATGATTTCCGTGACCCGCCAGTTATCGCTGTTCACCAGCGCCTTCCGGGGATCGCGCGGCATCGAAATCAACATCATGGGACCCGACATGTCCAAGCTGTCGTCCATCACCCAGAACGCGTTTTTCAAGCTCAAGAAATTGATGCCGGAGGCGCAGATCCGTCCCGTGCCGGGAATGGAACTCGGTCAGCCGCAAATCAAGATTTTTCCCAGGATGAAGGAAATCGCGGAAACGGACGCGACCGTTTACGAGCTGGGTTATTCCGTGGCCGCCCTGGTCGACGGGGTTTACGCGGACAAGGTTTACATGGACCCCGAAAAAGTCGACGCGCCCTATGTCCCGCGCTACGGCGTGGACCTCGTCCTGAAAAGCCGGGAGCATTCCGTCGACCGCACGCAGGACATCTCCTCCCTGGTCGTGCACACCCGGAAGGGCAACGCCCTGCCCCTGGCCAGCGTCGCGGAATTGAAGGAAACCGTGACCGCCGAGCAAATCCAGCACTTCGAGCGCAGACGGGCCATCACCCTGGAAGTGGTCCCCCCGCCCCAAATGCCGCTCGAGGAAGGCATCGACCTCGTGAAAAAGGAAATCATCCAACCGCTCAAGGACGACGAGACGATTTCCGGGCAATACGCCGTCCAGTTGACGGGCAACGCCGACAAACTCGACCGGATGAAGGGAGTCATGTCGGGCAACCTCCTGCTGGCGGTCGTCATCACCTATCTTTTCCTGGCGGTCCTGCTCCAACACTGGGGTTACCCGTTCATCATCATGCTCAGCGTGCCCACGGCGGCGGTCGGCGGGGTCGTCGGGCTGTGGTTCCTGAACCTGTTCGTTCTGCAACCTCTGGACGTGTTGACCATGCTCGGATTCGTCATCCTCGTCGGCGTGGTGGCCAACAACGCCATCCTGATCGTGTATCAAAGCCTCAACAACGTGAGGTACGGCCTGCCCGTCCAGGAGGCGATCCTGGAAAGCGTCCGGACCCGCATACGGCCGATTTTCATGACCTCGCTGACCAGCATCTTCGGCCTTCTGCCCCTGGTGGCGATCCCCGGCGCGGGGAGCGAGATCTACCGCGGCATCGGCGTGGTGCTTTTGTCCGGCCTGCTGTTCAGCGCCGTGTTCACCTTGTTCCTCATCCCGTGCCTGATGAACCTTGCGATGCTCTATTTCGCCAACCGGCGGGCGCCCGCGACCGGGCCCAGCCTGCAAATTGGCGAATAGTTCTTCAACTCTCCCTCGAGTGGGCCGCGAGCACATGGAAAAATCCGGCGTCGTCGCATACTGGAAAAACTTTTTTTCCGACCTCCTGACGGGTACGTTCAAAAACCTGTTCATTTACTGCGCCGGAGGTCTGGCCCTGGGAATGGCGGCGGTTTACGTCCTGTATCGATTTTTCATGGAACCCGCCGGGTGGAACGCATTCTTGCAATGGACGGCGGTCCTGCTGAGCCTGGCTTGGTATGGCGCCTGGGGATTGTTCCACGGCCTGGCCGCCTGCGCCGTCTCCACGATCGAAAGAAAACTCTCCGAGATGGTCGACGGACTGCACGGCCTTCTGGACCTTTTGTCGCGCGAGGTTTTGGGGAGATTTCCAAAGCTCGACAACCGCATCCCCAGGGAGGACTTGGAAAGGAAGTTCGACGAAATCGGCAAAAGCTACCTCGACGAATTGCGGCTCAAAAGGGGGCCGATGGGCCTTTTGTACCGCATCGTCTTTGCGACCATCCTCAAAAGCCTGAAGTTCTTTTTTCTGGACGAGGTCGCGGAGAAACTGAAGGGCAAAACCGCGGGGGCCGTAACGCCCGCCGATATCGAAAGCGCCTTGCGCCGGGCGGGCGCCGAGATGGTCCTTTCGCCCATCCTGGATAATTTTTTATTGCTGAAAATTTTCAATTATGCTTTTATGATCGTTACGTTTGGAATTCCATTTGGAATCCTCTGGAAATTTTGAGCATCTAAAGGGGCGAATCTTCCCGGAGAAATTGTGCATCCTCTTCAAATCCGCAAACCCTCGACCCGGCTCCTGGCAATAATCCTATTGCTGGGTTTCGGTCTGCTGACCGGATTTTCCTCCGTCCTGCACAGCCACGAGCTGGATTTCGGCCCCACTCACAAGGATTGCGCGCCGTGCCATTGGTCGCAATCCAGCGCCGGCGACAAGTCCCATGCCGCCGACGTCCCCGTCTCCCAGGTTTTCCAGATTTTCCAAATCTCCGTCAGCCTGATATTTCCGCTGAGGTTCTTCTCCGACACCCTCAGCCGAAGCCCGCCGTTCCTTTCGTAAATCCCAACTCCAATAGTCTGGCTTAAAAACGGCATTGCCGCCGCGGGCGCCCGATTTCCATCGTCCGCCGGTCGCGCGCGCCGGAAGACCCATTACATTTTCATGCTGGAGACGGAATTTATGAAATTCGCCGGATATATCCTGTCCATCGTCTCATTTCTCGTTTTACCCGTATTTGCGTTGGCGGAGGACGGCCGCGCCCCGAAACGTCTGGAGGACCTCGAAAGACGAATAAAAATCCTGGAGGAGAAAAACGCCGCGCAAAAGCCGGAACCGGCGCCCTCCCCCGCAGTCCCCGCCCTGCCGTCCTCGGCCACGGGGATTTCGCGGGCGTTCAACCCGGCGTTCAGCGTCAACGGCCTGTTTCTCGGGGCCTACCGGTCCGAAAAGAACAAGGACCAGACCGCCGACGTGAAAACGGGGCTGAATGTCCAGGAACTCGAACTGCAAGCCACGGCGTATATCGACACGTACCTCAGAGGCGACATTGTCCTTTCCCTGCCGACGGCGGAATCCATCGAAATCGAGGAGGCCATCGTGGATTTTGTCCCCATGCGCAACCTCTCGGCAAGGGCCGGGAAATTCCTCGCCGCCTTCGGCAAGCACAACCAACTGCATACGCACCAGTTCCCATTCATCGATGCGCCGCTGGCCAACAAGGAAATATTCGGCGATAGTTTGAACGAGAAAGGGTTGGGTCTGAACTGGATCGCTCCGTCGCCCTGGTATTCCGAGGTCAACTTTCAACTTCTGGAGGGTGAAAACGCCGCCGCGCTGAACTCGCGTTTCAACGACGATTTTGGCTACCTGCTTCATAACAAGAACCTGTGGGACCTGAACGAGGACGCCACGGCGGAACTGGGCGGCTCGTATTTATACGGGAAGAACCATGCCGAGACCCACAACGCGACGCGCGCCGTTGGCGGCAACCTGACGGTGAAATGGAAACCGGTCCGCCGGGCCATCTACAATACGTTGATCTGGCAGACGGAATACCTCGCCGCGTTCAAGGAGAACGGCATCGACCCCGATACCGGCGTCAAACTTTACGACGACAAGGGCGGCGTCTATACCTCCCTGCAGTATCAGTTCGCGCGCCGGTGGTGGGTCCAAGGCCGCTACGACTATTTCGGCCTGCATACGGCGAACGACGCCAACGACAAACAACGGTGGAGCGGTTTGCTCGTTTTCGCGCCGTCCGAGTTCTCCGCCGTCCGCTTGCAATACAATCGTCTGGATTACGCGAACAGCGCCACGCTGGGGTTGCAAAACGAGCATCAGGTCCTGCTTCAGCTCAATTTCACCATGGGCTCTCATCCCGCCCATAAATATTGAACCCCAATGAACCTGCGACTTGGAGCGCGCAAAATATGCCAATCCATATAAAATTTTCTTATTCATCCTATAGCCGTAATCTGCTCCTCGCTCTTACTTTCCTTTTCCTGGGTACATCCTCCGCCTTCGCGGGTTTAAATGTCGTGACCACCACCGAGGATATCGCGTCTCTCGTCAAGGAAGTCGGAGGGAACTCCGTTTCCGCGACCAGTATCGCCAAGGGATACCAGGACCCGCATTACGTGGAAGCCAAGCCCAGTTACATGCTCAAGATCAACCGCGCCGACCTGCTGATCTATATCGGTATGGAACTGGAGATCGGTTATCTGCCGTTGTTGATCGAAGGAGGGCGGAATCCCAATATCCGGCTAGGGCAACCGGGCCTGCTCGACCTTTCCTCATCCATCGCCCCCATCGAGATCCCCGTCGGCGAGGTGGACCGGTCGATGGGCGATATCCATCCCTATGGCAACCCGCATTACCATCTGGACCCCGCAAACGGTCCGTTGATGGCCGGACTGATTGCCGACCGCCTGAGCCTTCTCGACCCGGACAACTCCGCTCAATACAAAACCAACCTGGAAAGTTTCCGCAAACGCATGGAGAGCAAACTCAAGGAATGGTCCGCGCGGATGGAGAAGTTCAAGGGGACCAGGATAGTGACCTATCATCTCCTGTGGAGCTATTTCATGAAACGCTTCGGTCTGGAATACGCGGGCGTCGTGGAAAACAAAGCGGGGATATCCCCCTCGCCCAAACATTTATTGGAGTTGGCGGACACCATGAAACGCCAGAAAATAAAATTGATCCTGACCAACAATTACACGGACCCGAATTTCCCCAACCTCCTGAAAGAAAAAACGGGGGCTGGGGTCCTGGTCCTGCCCGGTTCCGTGGGCGGGGTCCCGGAAGCCAAAGACTACATCGGCCTGTTCGACTACCTGATCGCCAAAGTGGAACAGGCGCTGTCCCATTAAAGGAAACGCCTATGAGCGAACTCGCCACATTCATGGCCGCCCCCGCGGCGGCCTGCATCATTTTAGCCGTCGTGTTTTCCTATTTTGGCGTTCACGTGTTGAAACGGGAGATCGTTTTCGTGGACCTGTCGCTGGCGCAGTTGGCGGCGCTGGGGACGACGGTCGCCTACGTCATGGAAATCGAACTGGACACCGGCGGTTCGCAGGCCCTGTCGCTGGCGTTCGTGGCGGCGGGAGCGATCTTTTTCGCCTACATCCGTTTCCTTCAATCCAAGGTCCCGCACGAAGCGATCATCGGCATCGTCTACGTGGTAGGCGCGTCGCTGGCGATACTGATCGTCAACCGCGCTCCCCACGGCGCCGAGCATTTGAAGAACCTGCTGGACGGCTCGATCCTGTGGATCAACTGGAAGGGATTGCTCCAACTGACCGTCGTGGTCGCCATGGTCTCGCTGGTCCACTGGCGGTTCCGCGAGCGGTTTTTCAAACTATCGCGGGAGTACAAAAACTCGAAGGGTCCGGGAAACTCGCAGACCCTTTGGGACTTTGTATTTTATCTGAGCCTGGGGCTGGTGATCGTCTCTTCAGTGAGGACGGCGGGGGTGTTCCTGATCTTCACCCTGCTCATTGTCCCGGCGGTTTGCGGGGCGCTGTTCTTCGACACCATGACCCGGCAGTTCGCGGCGGGGGCGGTCCTCTCGGTCTTGGTTTCGGTATCCGGGCTGGTTGTTTCCTACCTGTTCGACCAGCCCACGGGGGCCGTCGTCGTGAGTTGTTTCGGCCTGGCGTTCCTCGCCGCCCTGATCGCCCGGCGATTCATGGCCTTCGGAAATCGATGAAAAGGCGCCGGGCAATCTCTCCGATATTGCATAATCCGGCGCGGTTTGGGATACTTGGGGAAATTAGAAGAAGGAGAAATGAGTTTATGACCCTATCCATTCGCCTGGCCCCGGAAACCGAAAAGAAACTTACCCGGCTGGCCAAGGAAACCGGCAAATCGAAAAGCGTCTGCGCCCGCGAAGCCATTGACGAATATCTGGAGGAGCGGGAGGATTTTCGCATTGCCCTTGACCGGCTGAAAAAAGAAAAAGGGGAAATCGACCTCCGTTCAGCGAGAAAAAGACTTGGCCTGGCAGATTAAGTTCCGCCCTTCGGCTTTGAAAGAGTTGTCCAAGCTGGCCCGTCCATTACAATCCCGCATCCTGAACAACCTGGAGTCGCTCTGTCCTCATCCCCCCGCGACAAAGGTAAACAAATCCGATTTGGCGAGAACGGGCCGGTTTTATGGCGCTACCGCGTCGGAGATTACCGGGTCGTCTGTTTCTTGCGGGATGAAGATCAAACCGTTCTCGTTCTCCGCGTCGGACACAGAAAAGAAGTTTACAGACGAAGAAAATAATGTTCCCAAGCCCCTTCTCCTTCGTTACGAATTTAAAACTCCATAAAACGCCAAATTTGTGTAATGAAAAAAGGGCTTGCAGGTTTTTTCCTGCAAGCCCTTTCTGCTTTTCATGCCCCCGACACGATTCGAACGTGCGACCTGCGGATTAGGAATCCCCGGATTCCATGTTCCTTGACATTCCCAATCCTTCCTGTACAATGGTTTAGCCCGCCAATACTGGGGATGCGGTGTTCCCGGGTTTTCCCCGCAAAGGTGGGACAGGAGTGGGACAAAAGTGGGACAGAAGAAAAGGAGACACTATGGGCGAATGGAGGCGGACGAGTTTTCCGGGGGTAAGGTCGAGGCATCACGAAACGCGGAAGTTCAATGGAAGACCGGACCAGTACTTCGTGATCCGGTATGGAAGGCATGGGAAAAAGGTCGAGGAGACCGTTGGTTGGGCAAGCGAGGGAGTCACGCCCCAATACGCGGCGCAAATACGCGGTCAAATCGTCTCCAACATCCGGGTAGGGCATGACTTCCAATCCCTGAAGGAGAAACGCGAATTGGAGCAGGCTCGGCGGCAAGAGGAAGCGGCGCGGAGGGAAATCCTCGAAAAGGAAAACACGCCCTTCCGCGTTTTGGCCGAAAGATATCTCGCATGGGCGGAGACCTCCAAAAAAACGTCGAGGAACGACATGAGCCGGTGGAAGTTTCACATTGCCCCCGTGCTGGCGGATGTCCCGATCAAGGACATTTCTGTGATCCACCTTGAGCGGTTGAAGCGGGAAACGGTAAAGAAGAAGCTGGCCCCGGCAACCGTGAAGCACGTTCTCGTATTGACGCGGCAAATGTTCAACAAGGCCATCGGTTGGGGGCTGTACGACAAGGAAAACCCCATCCGCTCCGTCCTGGCCGTCGATAAAAAGTTTTTGAAGACCCCGGACAACCGGCGGGCGCGTTTTCTTTCCCGCGACGAAGCGGACACCTTGCTTTACGCCCTGGCCGCCAAAAGCGTCCATGTCCACGATATCGCCCTGCTGTCCCTTTACACCGGCCTTAGGCTGGGCGAAATCTTCAACCTGAAATGGGCGGACATCGACCGCGAACACGGGATCATCCACGTCAAGGACGCGAAGAGCGGGGAAAGCCGGACAGCCTATATCACGGAACCGGTCAAGGAAATGCTCCGGCGGCGAATGGCCGAAGGCCCCGGAAGGGACGAGCTGGTTTTCAAGGACCGCAAAGGCAGGAAAATTCTCGAACTGTCCAACACCTTCCAGCACACCGTTGACCGGCTGGGGTTCAATAAGGGCATAACCGACCGGCGGGACAAGGTGATTGGCCACACCTTGCGCCATACGTTCGCGTCCTGGCTGGCTATGGAGGGTGTCCCTGTCATCACCATTCAAAAACTGATGGGACACCGTTCGATTGAAATGACCTTGCGGTACGCGCATTTGTCCCCAAGCCATGAAAGGGAGGCGGCGGCGAAACTGGCGGAGCGGAAAAGCGGGAATCTTTTGAGATTCCAAATTGGAATGTCGAAAGAAGCCGGTATCGCCGAATGAAAAAAATTCCCGGCCAAACAGAAGCCGTTGTCCCCGTCCAGGACGTTGCGCGTAGGATATTTCTGATTCGCGGTCACCGGGTGATGATCGACCGCGATCTTGCCGAATTGTATGGGGTTGTCACAAAGGCCCTGAATCAAGCTGTAAAACGGAACATCAGGCGGTTTCCCTCCGATTTCATGTTCCGGTTGACCCCGGAGGAAACAAAACAACTGGTCACAAATTGTGACCGGTTCGCTTCCTTAAAACACGCGGCCACAACCCCGCATGCGTTTACGGAGCAAGGCGTAGCCATGTTGTCCAGCGTGCTCAAAAGCGAACGCGCTATCGATGTGAACGTCAACATCATGCGGGCGTTTGTGCGAATCCGGGAACTGGCGTTGACCCACAAAACCATTTTACGGAAACTGGAAGACCTCGAACGCAAATACGTTTCCCACGACGTAAAAATAGAGACGATCTTCGAGGCCATCAAGGAACTCATGATCCAACCCGACAAACCGGCCCGGCGGATCGGGTTCAAACCCGGCGATGCCGGCGGGGGAACCAAGGGGCGCAATTCAAAACCTTAACCGTGGAGGAGAAATTATGAAGCTGAATGATGTCGAGATTTTTGACCTGGCAATTGAGAAGATGATCTTGGCCCGTCGGAATGCGCTCAAGGCGGAGGACGCTGGAGCAGAAATCCCGGTGATTATGGCCTCCGACGATGACAAACTGGAAACCGGTTTTCGGGTTTGCTGACTGGAGTATGGTTTGAGAAAACCGCGTCTAGGGTAGCTCCCGAAAGGCCGGACACCTTCACCGGCTTGACGCGGTTCTCTTTTGAAGGCGCTGGAAGGGGCGCGAAATGGCGGATAAAAAAAACAGGTCTTCAAAGAGCAAACCAGGGGCAAAACCGCCCGATCCCAATCGCGAAGCCTATGACGAGTTTCGGGGGGGCTTTGAGGAGTTTGTAGGGGGCGCGGAAAAGGACAAATCTGGAGAGACCGAAGATGAATTGTCCCGGCGTTTGTCGGATCCGTCGTTACCACTTTATGACCAGTTACAAGCCGCAAATGCCCTTTTGTTGCGCTTGTATGCTGGCTATGTCGCCCCGCTTGCGCTATTAAAGTGCCGCCTTCGGCAAGAGAAAGAAAAAACCGGTAAGAGAAAACTCATATCAATGTATCTTTCGGCAATGGGGGTAGTGAACCTTGCCAAAGGAAAAAAAAAACAGCCACTCCCCCGAAGAAGTCTCCCGGTTCTATCGTAGTAAAATAACCGGGATCAGCCTGCCAGTCCTGTGGATGCAAGACGCCCCAGCGCATGCCGGCCTCGAAAAGATAGTTGTCGATCAAATGGCAAGGGGTTTAAACAACAAGTACCCGCCATCACTTGCGATACCCCCCAAGGAAGCCGTCAAGGAAACAAAGGCGTTCTTCGGGTTTCAATCCCTCAACTCATGCGCCCGGTATCTCCGTGGGACATGTAAGTTGAAAAATATCCCCGATTTTGGACACGCCCGACCCCCTCTAGTCCCTTAAAAAACGCCAGTTAGTCCCCCGTCGTTTTAGGGAGTCCCTATAACGACGTAGACACCCTCGCATCCTTGTCATAAGTTTCCCCTCGTGAACAACGGGAACCCTGAGAGGCTCCCCGGATTAAAAATTTTTCATGAAGGGATGCCGCATGACAACGGACCAAAAACCGCTTTTTGTTTCACGAACCGAAGTTGACAAGCTTTTTCAGGGGTTGAATCGAAAGACGTTGGCGAACCTGCTTTCCGAGGGACGCGGCCCAAGGGCCTACAAGAATGGCCGTAAGGTGTTTTACAAGGTTGCGGACATCGAAGCCTGGCTGACCCAGCGGCCCGTTCTGACCGTCGATCGGGGGAGCGAAGCGAAATGACGAACGCGCAAACAAGAACGCCCGGCGGGAACCGGGCGCGGGGAAGAACCAAATATTACGAGAAACATTCTACCGCGAAATCCCCCCGGTATCAACGTCAAAATGCCATCCCAACCCCGGAAGCGTTTTACCGGCGCCAGTTCCCCGGCCTCCGGGCGCGGAACGGATGGGCGTTGGTCAGATGTTGTTTCCACAACGACCGCAACCCCAGCCTGTCGATCAACTTGAGCGGGGGCCACTTCAAATGCCATGCTTGCGGCGCGAAGGGCGGCGGGATCGTGGACTTCCGCATAAAGCAGACCGGCTTTTCCTTTCGCGATGTTATCCGAGAGTTGGAGGGCGGGCGATGATGGCAACCCTCCCAACACACGAAGACGCGAAGGCGGCGGCCAGGAAGTTGACCGCTTCCCTGGTCGATAAGGGCTATCGCCCATCCGGGCTGTACGTTTACGAGGACGCGGAAGGAATTCCGTTATTTTGGCGTATCCGGCTTGACCATCCCAAAAGCGGTAAATGGGTCCGCCCCCTGTCGTTCAACGGCAACGGCTGGGAGTTGAAGGAGCCGGATTTCCAGAACGGGAAACCGCTTTATGGGTTGTCAACAATCGTGAAAAATCCCGATGCTCCGGTTTGGGTAGTCGAAGGGGAAAAGTGCGCGGACACACTGGCGAAGCGTGGCTTTGCCTCTACAACAAGCGGATCGTCAACATCGGCGGACAAAGCGAACTGGAAGCCCCTGGCCGGGCGAAACGTTATCTTGTGGCCGGACAATGACGAGCCGGGCAAGCGATACATGGCCGAAGTATCCGCGAAACTGCTCCAACTGGGTTGCCATGTGCAGACCGTCGATATCGCCCGCCTGAACCTCCCGGAAGGCGGCGATTGCGTTGATTGGTTGGCGGCCCGTCCCGGCGCGGGGGGCAAGGACGTTGAGACCTTGCCGCTGGTCGAAGCGCAAAATCCCGTTGACGACGAACCTTTATCCGCCATCTTGGGCCAATGCGGATTTGATGACCTTTCGGACAAATCGCCCGTCGAGGACATTCACCAAGCGGTCAAGGGGTTCGCGTCTGCCATCGAGGGGCGCGATCCTGTATGGTTGAAGCTGGCCCATGGCGAAATTGTCAAGCGGCTTGAGGACATCGGCGTTAAAGGCGCGGCAAAAGTCGTAAGCTCCGCGTTCAAGCCCCCAGTTGGCGAAGCAAGCAAAGCGCGGGGCTCGAAACCCGTTCTCTTCGAGGACGTGGAACCCTGGCCGGAACCGGCGGACGGAGCGGGGCTTTTGGACGAAATCACCGCGATTTTGAAGCGATTCGTCATCATGCCAGAAATGGCGAATGTCGCAAACTCCCTCTGGATTCTCCATGCTTGGGCTATCGATTCCTTCCAGGTCTCTCCGCTCCTTCGGATCGAAAGCCCGGCCAAGGGATGCGGTAAATCAACTCTGTTGATGGTCAACGGCGAACTCCTTCCCCGGAATCTTTCGACCGCCAATATCACGACCGCCAGTTTGTTCCGCCTGGTCGATTCGCACGGTGTTTCTTTGTGCATCGACGAGACAGACACAAGCTTCCGCGAAAATCAGGATTTGATCGGGTTGGTCAATGCTGGGTATCTTGGGTATCTGAAGAAAACCGCGATAGCTCCCAGGTGCGACGGAGATTCCCACGAGGTCAAACTATTTTCGAGCTGGTGTCCCAAGGTCCTGGCGGGGATCGGGCGGCTTTCGGACACGACGGAAAGCCGGTGTATCCGAATAAGGCTTGAACGCAAGTTGCCCGGTGAAAAAACCGAACCGTTTTCGCTTTGCAAGACGGAAATTTTCGCCCCCATCAAAGAGAAACTGGCCCGGTGGAGCGCGGACAACCTGGGGGCATTGGCGGAAGCGACCCCGGACATCCCGAAAGGTTTGGGAGACCGGGCGGCGGACAACTGGAGACCATTGTTGGCGGTTGCCGATCTTGCGGGCGGGCCTTGGCCGGAGCAAGCAAGAAAGGCGGCCTTGGAACTTTCGGGGAACGATGCCCAGGACGACGATTCGCCGGGCATGGCGCTCTTTGAGGACATCAAGGAATTTTTCGAGCATGGGCACACCGATACAGTTTCAAGTGAAACGCTGGTCAATCACCTTGTAGGGTTAGAAAGTCGTCCCTGGGCCGAATGGCGGCAAGGGAAACCTATCTCAAAAAACGGACTGGCCCGGCTTCTTAAAAAGTTTGGGATCGGCCCAAGGCAATTCAAGGAAAACGGCGATAAGACACGCGGGTACTTTCTTGACGACTTCTGGGAAGTTTTTTCAAGATATTTACAGGCCCCCGGTAATCCAACCGGTACAACCGGTACCGTGCGAGAAAGTAAGGACTTATCCGGTTTTTCAAACGGTACCGAAAAAAAGTTGGTACCGGATGGAAATAACGATAACCTCTTTGAAAACAGGCGGGTACCGGTTGTACCGGATGGAATCCCCGGTATGAGCGAAAAAAAAGAAATTGGCGGTCTTTTTGAGGCGGAGGAGTTTCAAGTATGACGGGCCAAACGTTGATCGAGGTTCTCAATGGGAAGCGTGTCCGCTTGACGGTTGATGGGGGAATTTTAAGAGCCGTTGCCCCGCCGGGCGTTTTGACGGACGACTTGAAGACGGCCTTGAAAGAACACAAGCAGGAAATAATCCAAGCCCTCTACCTGTCCGGGTTGACCAAAATCGAACGCCAGGCTTACGACGAATGGTTTGCAACAATGGTTGGGGAGCCGTTCGGCATGACCCCCGAAGAGGCGCATCGGAAAACGCGGGAGCTTCTTGAGGCTTCCCGGAAATTCCTTGAGGCCAACCCTCATTTGAAGGCCGATCCATGCCGGCAATCCAAAAGGGAGGAAGGTGATTCATGCCCAGGAAGTGCACGGTATGCGGCCATCCGAAACGGCGGGAGATAGACCGGCTCTTGATTCAAGGCGGCACGATCCGGGGCATAGCGAAACAATTCCGGTTGAACTCAAACGCGGTTCACCGGCACAAGCAGGGACACTTGCCCGTTAAATTAAAGGAGGGCGCGAAAATGGAAGAGGACAAGCAATCCGGCAATTTGTGGGGGGAGTTGACCGGCCTCCGGGCGCGGGCTTACGCCATCCGGCATTATGAAGCGACGATGCCGGAACTTTTCGAGGCGGAATAAAGAAGGGATCAACCAATGAGAAAGATGACGAATCTAAAACCTTTCAAGAAGGGGCAATCCGGGAACCCGAAAGGGCGGCCCAAGGGAGCCAGGGACGGCCTCCGGGCGCATTTGAACCGGGTCTTGCAAAAGACTCCCGATAAAACGGCGGTCGAGATTCTCAAGGAACTTGGGGTATCTCTGGACGACGAGTCCAACGCGGAGGGCGTTGCCTACGTCCTCCTGCGAAAGGCCCTGCAAGGGGACATTCAGGCGATCAAGCTGATATTCGATCAGACCGAACAGCCATTAAAGCAAAACATCAGCCTCGAAACCAAGGACCCAGTCCAAATCTACCTCCCGGACAACGGAAGATCGGCGGAAAGCGGCCCGGAGGTTTATGAATGAACCGTGGAGGAACAGTGAGGGGTCAACCGAGGAGTTTGACGACGGCAACCACGATGCCCGTCAAGGCGATTATCGAGGAGACATTCCACATGATGAGCGTTCGGCCCATGCGTTCGATTTCAGCCCGCAAATCGCCCTTGACCGCTTCCAAGTCGGCCTTGGTGGCGAAGTGTTTCATTTCCGCCTTGATACTGGCGATGTCTTCCTTGATCCGGTGGATGTCCTGTTCGAGGGTTACGGTGTCCGCCATGATGGATTCCTTGAAGTTCCCTTATGATACTTCCCGGAACGGAGTTTGGCAAGGATGAACGGACGGTTTTCGCGGTCGAAGGGGCAACGCGGGGAGCGGGAATTGTGCGCCATCCTGTCCGCCAGGTTGGGGGTTGACATCAAGCGCGGGCTGTCCGCTTCCAGGGAAGGCGGGGCGGATACCCTGGACTTGCCCGGCTTTGCCGTCGAGGTGAAGCGTTGCGAGAAGGAAAACCTGTCCGCCGGGTGGAAACAAACGGTCGAGCAGGCCGGGGACCGGATGCCGGTTTTATTCTTCCGGGCAAGCCGGAAGCCCTGGGCGGCGGTTGTTCCAATCCGGTTCTTCATGGATCAACTGGACTACCCGGCGGGGGTTGAACCTTATGGCCCGGCCATCCTGGGACTGGACAGCTTTTGCGCCCTGGTCAAGGCGTTTCACTTGCCGGAAGGGAAACCCGAACCGGTATCCTTGACCGACTACGCCCGCCAGTTGGCGGAAGCCGGGATAAGATGACGGGTACCCCCAAGGGGGGCTCAAATCTCTACCCCCTGTAAGGGACTAGACCGTTTGCCGAAGGCTTCTTCGTATGCGGCCAAAATTGATTTAAATTTCCAGAAAACTTTTCGAGAGGTGGGACATGAAAGGCAGAAAACCACTACCCACGAAGTTGAAGCTTTTGAAAGGCACGGCCAGGAAACACCGGCGGAACAAGAATGAACCACAGCCCGGCCCGGCATCCGTTGAACCCCCGGCTTGGCTTGGCCCCGAATCGCGGCCTTATTGGGATCGGCTGGCCCCCGACGAGCCGGGGGACCCATTCAGCCAGTTTTGACATTCAGGGGCGTTATTGGTAAAATAAAGTTGTCGCATGGCAAGGCGCGGCAAGGCATGGGTTTCACATAACCGGGAGTCCTTCGGGGCTTCCGGTTTTTTTGTCTTGAAACCCTATTTTGCCCCCGGAATCCCGCAGAAGTGGGACAGGAGTGGGACAAAAGCCTAAAAAACAACAATGGCCTGACGGGACAATATCCGCCAAGCCATTGTTTTTATTTGGTGCCCCCGACACGATTCGAACGTGCGACCTGCGGATTAGGAATCCGTTGCTCTATCCTGCTGAGCTACGGGGGCTCGTTTTCCGTTCCGGCGAAATGAGTTTTGTAGTTATATCATTTCTTCCCGCCATGGGGCAATGCGCTTTTATCCTGCCCCGCTTCTTTGCGTCCGCCAAGCCAGCCAAAGGGGTTTTTGACTTATCCGCCCCTCCATATTAATATATTTACTATCGTTTACCGTTTCATGGAGGTTTTCGGCATGGTCCGCGTTCGCGCCAGTCAGATTTTCACGCCGTCCGTCGAGGACGCCGTTTCGGCTAAAAAGGAACTCGACGCGGGCGTCGAGTTCCTGCAATTGGTGGAAAAGTTCAGCGCCTGTCCGTCCAAAAAAGTTGGCGGCGACCTGGGATGGATGAACGAGGACAGCGCGCTCTCCCTCCTGGGCGAGACGGTGTCGCCACGGGACAAGGGCAAGGTGATCGGCCCGATCCATTCGCAATACGGCTACCACATCCTCCTGGTCACCGACGTGCAATTGGAGGCGGCGGAAGCGGTTTTTTCATCCGGCACAACTATGCAGGATTTGAACGCCCGGTTCCCGGAGGCGCACTCTCTGCTGTTCAAAACGTTCCGCATCGGCCTGCCGGTCGCGGGTCATCAGCCCGGCGAGACGGTCGGATCGGTCTGTTCAGCGCATGGCAAGCCTGTAGAAACGGTCCTGGCGGCGCTGAACTCGGAGTTCGCCAAAAGAAACGTCTCTACCCTTTCGCCTCGGGACTTGAAAGCGCGGATCGAGTCGGGGGACAAGAACCTGATCGTCCTGGACATACGGGAGCGGTGGGAGCACGACATCGCCTGCATCGAAGGGGCGACATTGATCACCCGCGAGAACAACGAAGCCGTCCTCGGCTCCCTGGGCCACGACCGGGAAGTGGTCTTGGTGGACTGGAAAGGCGACCGGTTCCCCAGCTTCCAGAAATGGCTCAAGCAGAGGGGATTCTCCAACGTCAAAGGTCTGGAGGGCGGCATCGACGCCTGGGCGGCGGCCGTCGATACGCGCATGGCGCGGTACGACATCGACGAGGACGACGGCTACCGCTACGAGGACATCATCGAGGAACACGACGGGCACGCGCATTAAAGCGGGCTCTTCGCATTTCGCCAGCGCCGGACGGCGCAACCTCTCTTCATGCAGTCGCTGTTATCCATCGAAAATCTGACCGTCTCTTTCGACACGGAGGACGGGACGGCGCGGGCCGCGCGCGGGGTCGATCTGCACGTGGACCGGGGCGAGACCCTGGCCCTGGTGGGGGAATCCGGGTGCGGCAAGTCGGTCACCGCGCTGAGCGCCATGCGTCTGATTTCCACGCCGCCGGGACGCTTCGAGTCGGGCCGCATCGCGTTCGGCGGGAAAGACCTGTTGACGTTGCCGGAAACGGAGATGGCGCGGATCCGCGGCAACGAC
>JACRGP010000149.1 GCA_016217765.1 Nitrospinota bacterium
AGGGGCGACATGCCAAACCGTTGATTGCGATCAGGGATCGTCGAACGCTGTCGGGGTTTTGCATGTTGGGTCCAGCGGCACGCTGGCTACTCGCCGTAGGGGCGACATGCCAAACCGTTGATTGCGATCAGGGATCGTCGAACGCTGTCGGGGTTTTGCATGTTGGGTCCAGCGGCACGCTGGCGAACGGGGATTTCAAATCCCCCCTCGCCCCCCTTTGGCAAAGGGGGGAGGGGGGGATTTTGCAAGGGGGGATAAAGCAAAAGCGCTTTTTGCGCTGGGTATTTTCCGTCTCCAACAGATCGGCAAGCTCCGTTCCCAAAACCCGAAGCGCTTCCATACGTCATTCGCTCGCGCAAAATCCGGATTAACCCGGATTTTCGGACAAAAAAAACCCGTCTCCCCAAAAAGGGAAGAGACGGGTCGATTTTAAAACGGGAGCGTTTATAAATTCTCGTCGATGACTTTTTTGATCTCCGCCTTGGATTTCACCCCCACCATTTGCTGGACCACCTTGCCGTTCTTGAACAAAAGGAGCGTGGGTATCCCGCGGATACCGAACTTCGTCGCGGTGGAAGGATTGTCGTCCACGTTCAATTTACCGACCAACAACCTGTCCTCGTACTCTTGCGCGAGTTCCTCCACCGTGGGGGCAAGCATTTTACAGGGTTGACACCACTCCGCCCAAAAATCCACCAGCGCCGGTTTGGAGGAGCCCATGATTGAAGATTCGAATTCCTCGTCGGAAATGGGGACAACTTTACCTACCGCCATAAGCGCTCCTATCGAAATTTGTTTTGTCTGGTTTGTTTTCAAACAACCATCGGCAAGCGAGCATACTCCTCCTTGGTTTCCAGGGTTTCCAGCCAGAACGGTTTCGGAAATCCAAAAATCGCCGGCTAATTCAAAATCGAGACGGAAGAAATTTGCGATGTGGCTTGCGAATGTGTCATTATACTTTTTTACCCTGTTCACCTCAACAAGTTTTTTCACGACCGCATTCCCGATAAAACACGGGCCCGGAGCGTTTTCTAAAAGTTAAATAAATTTCACGGAGGATTTTTTCGATGGGCGGCCTGATCAACTTTTTTGCCTACGGCGAGTTGATGAACCAAGAACTCATGAAGGAAATGGGATTGGAATACAAAGCGTTGTTTTGCGTCACCCTGTCCGCCTGGAAGCTGACGTTCAACAAAATCCCGGAAGGCAATGCCCCCCCGGGTCTTGGCCTGCCCAACATCGTCCCCGCGCCCAGCAACCTGGGGATGATGGAGGGGGTCATGTACGAAATGGACGAGAAATTTCTTCCGCGGCTGGACGAAATCCACCACTGCCCGGAGGAATACGCGCGCAAGGCGATGCGTTGCACCAAGCACGACTTCACCTTGACGAATGCCTACATCTATATCGCCCGCCCGGAAAAGACCCAGGAAGGGCTGAAACCCAGCAAGGCCATGATAAAAAGAATCCGGGGAGCCCGGAAAAACCTGCAAATGCTCTACTTTTCCCGCTTGATGAACACGCCGACGGTCGATTGAACCCGTCCCGGAGCCGGTGCAAACCGGAAGCCGTCGGCGAGTTCCCCGCGATCGTCCATCCGATGGAATCCCTGGCATGATCGCTCTGGCAAGAGAACCCAGCCCTTCATTTGTCAACGCCCTCTCCGAACATCCCGAAAAAGGGACCATCGATTTCGCCAAGGCCCTCGACCAGCACCGCCGTTACGCCGCCGCCTTGAGGCGGGCGGGGGTGGCGGTGGAATACCTCGCGCCCGCGGAACCGTTCCCCGACGCGGTTTTTGTCGAGGACGCGGCGATCGTCCTTCCCCGCGAGGCATGGATCTGTTCCATGAGGGAGCCCACCCGCGGGGGCGAAACCGGGTCGGTCATGGAGGCGCTCCGGAAATACCGCCCCGTCGAGGTTTTGGCCCCGCCGGCTTATATCGACGGCGGCGACGTCTTGAACGTCGAGGGAACGCTGTACGTCGGCATTTCCCGCAGGACCAACCGCGAGGCGGCGGAAATTTTGTCCCGGCGGGCGTCCTGCCCAACGGTCCCCGTGGCCGTGCGCGCCGGATTGCACCTGAAAACCTCAGCGACTTACCTGGGCAAAAACGTCCTGGTCGTCGATCCCGCCAAAGTGGAAACCGCGCCTTTCGAAAACCTGCGACGGGTCGAGGTTGAAAAAGACGAGAGCGCCAACTGCCTGGCCGTCGGGAATACCGTCCTCATGTCCGCTTCGAGCCCGCGCCTCGCCAAACGCGCGCGGGACCTCGGATTCGCCGTCGTCGAACTGGACATCGGCGAATTCGAAAAAGCCGACGGCGGCGTCACCTGCCTCAGCCTGCTCATCCAGGAATAAAACGGCGATCGGTCGTTATTCCGGCAAGACCTGTTTCAACGCCTTCCCGTAACCCACCAGTTCGACATAGCCCTTCCCCTTGACGGCGGAACCGGCGTAATCGCCTTTGACCGACACGCTTCCCTCCCAGTAGGTCCCGGATATGGAACGCAGGTTGTAAAGCTCCTGGTCCTTCAGGTCGGGCTCGACAACGAGGCGGACTTTGGGGTTTTTAATATCCAACTCCCAACCGGAGGGGTACTCGATTCCCGTGTGTTTGCTGGTCCAGCGTCCCGCGGAGGCGATGGAAAAATCCTCCCGGGCGAGACGGCGGACGGAGTCGTCCTCCAAAATCAAGGAGCCGCTCGAATAGGGGTCGATACCGCCATCCTTCAGCCGCAGTTGGTACAGCATGATCTCCCGTCCGTTGTCCAGTTTGACGGAAAACCAATCCCATCCCGCCTGCCCGCCGTTCAGTTGATTGCTGGAAAATTCCCGGTCCATCCAACTCGTCCCGCGGACTTTATGCTCCTTGCCGTCGAGCAAAACCCTGCCTTGCGTCCGCATGCGGGTATAGGAGAAATAATGCGAGGCGTTCCCGGCGTCCTGGCCTTTCAAGCTCACGCCGTCCTCGCCGTGGAACGCCGGTTTCTTCAGCGGCGTCAGTTCGAGGTCCAGGCCGAAACCCGATTCGCGGGCTTTCAGGACGTGCTTTTCGCCCTGGGCGTCGAGCGTCCAATCCTCGTTCCAGACGCGCGGACTGCCCGCGTCCGCCCCGGCCAGGCCCAGGCCCTTGCGGTTGATCCTCTCGAAAAAATGAAATTGGCCGCCGTCCAGGTCGGACAGCGTCAGATGCGCGAAATAGATCTGGTCCACTTTCCAGCGGGAGGGGTTGACCGTTTTCTCCGCCCCCTCCAGGGCGACGCGGAAAAAAGTGAGCTGGTAACCGAAGGCCCTCGACCCGCCCTCTGCCTCCAGGTTGCCCGTGTAATACCACCACTCGACGCGGAAGTCGTCGCGCGACCCGAAATCGCGCGGGAAGGAATAGACATAGCCGGGCACGGCCTGGCGGAAGGGGGAGGGCGCCGGGACGTCCCCATGGGCCGCCCCGGACAAAAACAGGAGCGGCAACACGGACGCCAATAGTTTCAGCGCCCTCGGCGGCAAAACGCGGACCAGGAGATTCGACATAGGCGGATTGGGAATTGAGCGATTACGGCAAGAGTCGCATCGCTTTTTTAGGAGGGCGTCAAATCGTCTTTTGACAATCCGCACTGCTTGAGAATGCCAAGAAGGGTTCCCTTGGCAAGCTCGTCGTGGAGGGGCACGACGGTCCTGTGATTATCCTTTTGCAAACTCACATGACTGCCTTTTTGCCGGACCTCCTGAAAACCGAGTTTCTTCAAAATTTGAACGAGTTCCTTGCCGGAGAGGACCGGGAGCCTAGCCACCGGAGGGAACCTCGATATGATATAAAAGGGTCTCGCCCAGGCTTTGCGGCAGGTCTTCCTGCCCAAAGCTTTCGATATACAGTTCCACGGCCTCCTTCAAATTGGCCTGTGCTTCTTCTATTGTTTTTCCCTGGCTGACAACGCCCAACTCCACGCAATGGGCGACATACCATTTTTCTTCCCTGGCGACGACTGCCGTGAACTTTTTAGGCATAAATCCTCCCGCGATCATTCACGCTCATCTTAACCTTTTCGTCGCGGAATTTCCATGGTTTCGGACCGGCCTTGCCGGGCAATCCGTTCGGGGCGCTTGGACATGGTTCTTCGCGGTGGATCGGGCGAAATTCGGCGTTGCGGCTATTATGAATAGCCGATCTTCTTTTTTAGGAACGTCGGTTCACAAACATTAAAATCCGAAAATTTTTATAACGGGGGATCGTTCCGATCCATGGAGAAGTCACGAGCCACGATTCCGACATGGCGGACGAGGGCGGCGCTTGGAGGCGCGGATTGACGAACAGTTTGAAAACTCCGTAGCGCCGGACATTTTATTTTGGCTGGACACGCCGTGCCGCCTTGCTTGACAAGATAGCTGGGTAGGAGTAACATTTAATCGGTTGCCAATATGATTCAACTATCGTGAGATTATGAAGAAAAATGTTATCAAAAAAAACGCCGTCCAAAAAAGCCGCTATGAGGAAATCGTTGTAGAACCGGCCAAGCGGCTTTTGAAAGCGTTGAGAAACTCGCAAGCGCCTCCGCCGCAACTGAAAACCAAAATCCGCCAGACCGCTACCTCCCGACAAACCGCATAAATTCCGCGGGCGTAACTTCTGTAGACCAACTTACCTCTTGGGCCAACTGTCAAAGTTGCGCTTACGCGCTGAATCCGCCTTCTTCCGGGGATTTGACGTCAACGCTCAAAAATTTTTCCCACCATGCGTCTGGAATCTAATCCCTCCGCGCCGGATTGTTGTGCGACGGCCTCATATTCTGCTATAGTCGTGTGCCGCCTTTTTGGAGCGCAACGCGTCCCCGCGTTGCATGCAAGGCCGGGAGGCTTTGCGCTCCATATAAGCGAGGCTATCCGCGGCGGCTCGCGATGACGGCGGGCGCCGGGGCCGGCGTTCACGCTGGCTGAATTTTAATTTTTGGAGACGACATGAAGATACTCGTTACCGGCGCGGCTGGGTTGTACGGCGTCCACCTGGTGGACGAACTGGTCCGGCGTCCGGACGTCTCCCGCATTTTCGGCGTGGACGATTTTTCGCGCTGGTATTTCCAGAAGGACCCGTTCATCAAGTCGCCGGGGTTCGACAAGAAATTCGTCCTCGTCAAAAAGAAGTTCTACGACTTGACGGCCGAGGAGTTGGACGGGATGGACCTCGACGCGCTGGTCCACCTGGCGGCGTATATCTCCATCCCCGAATCGATGGAACGGGCCGACGATTACTTCAAGAACAACGAGTGGGGCACGTTCCGCCTCATGCAGACGCTCATCCGCGCGAAGAACTGGCCGCTGATGGTTTACGCCTCGTCGCCGGAGGTGTACGGGAACCCCATCTACACGCCCATGGACATCCACCATCCCATGTTGCCCCGGAGCGTCTACGCGGCGACCAAGCTGGCCGCCGAAAAACATTGCAAAGCCATGCATGAATGGTATAAATTCCCAGTGATCGTCATCCGCAATTTCAACACGTTCGGCGAGAACCAGGACATTTCCGGGAACGCCGGGGTGGTGTCCGCGTACATCCTCAGGGCCCTGAAAAACGAGCCCTTGGTCGTGCACGACGACGGCGGGCAGACGCGTGACTTCCAATACGTCAAGGACGCGGTCCGCGCCTATTCGATGGTGATTACCAGGGACAAACGGCTGGCGGGCGAGGTGTTTAACATAGGCACCAACCGGCAGACGTCCATCAAGACCCTCGCCGAGACGATCAAGAGGCTGACCGGGTCCCGGTCCGAAATCGTGTTCCAGCCGGGGCGCGCCGCCGACCTGATGTCGCTGGAGGCGGACTACACCCACATCCACCAGAAGACCGGGTGGAAACCGGAGTACTCTCTGGAAGAGGGTTTGAAACGAACCATCGCATGGTATAAAGAGTTCATCGTATGAAAAAAGCGTTAGTCACGGGGGGCGCCGGGTTTATCGGCAGATGGCTGGTCAAGCGGTTGTTGGACGAAAACGTCCAGGTGTGGGTCATCGACAACCTCGACAACGGCAAGGAAGCCAACCTTGCCGAATTCAAGGGCCACCCGCTCATGAAGGAGACGGTGTTCGACGACATCCTCAACCGCGACCGCCTGCAGACCCTGTTCCGCGAAAAGTTCGACATGGTGTACCACCTGGCGGCGCAGATCAACGTGCACGAGAGCCTCGCAAACCCCAAGAAGGCCTACGAGGTGAACGTCATGGGGACCTACAACGTCCTCGAGGAGTGCCGGGCGAAAGGAACCAAGCTCATGCTCATGGGGACCTGCATGGTGTACGACGTGGCCCATGCCGACGGAGCGATCGGCGAGAAGCATCCCCTGAAACCCGCGTCCCCTTACGCGGGGTCCAAGCTGGCGGCGGAGATCCTGGCGGAATCCTATCACCATGCGTACGGCCTGCCCATAGTCACCTGCCGTCCGTTCAACACGTATGGCCCGTTTCAGAAGTCCAACCTGGAAGGCGGGGTGGTCTCGGTCTTCGTGAAGAACAGCCTGAACGGGGAATTCCTCAACGTCCACGGCGACGGTTCCCAGACCCGCGACCTGCTGTACGTCGAGGACTGCGTGGAGTTCATCCATACCGCCTCCAAATCCGAAAAAGCCGTGGGCCAGGTCCTGAACGCCGGTCTCGGCAAGGACATCTCCGTCATCGGCCTGGCCCGCATGATCAGCCCCGACCCCGGCAAGATACGCCTCGTCCCGCACCACCACCCCAACTCGGAAATTCAAAAACTGGTCTGCGATTACTCCAAGGCCCGGGCCCTGTTGAACTGGGAGCCCAAAGTCACCCTCGAATCCGGGATACGAAAACTGCGGCAATGGTTGCAAAACCAATGCGTATCGGCGTAACGGGGGCCTCCGGTTTCATCGGCTCGCGTCTCGTCGAGGCCCTACGGCAACTTCCGGACGTCTCCGTCTCCCCTTTGACGCGGAAGAGTCCCGCCGCCGCTCTGGATTTGAGCGACCTCGAACCCTTCGTCCGCGACAAGGAGTTGATCTTCCACCTGGGCGGCGTCAACCGCGGGTCCGACGAGGAGATCCTCCTCGGCAACGTCGTCTCCACCTTCAACCTGCTCCAGGCGATCAAGAAATCCGGGAACCCTGGAACCCGGATTGTGTTCGCGTCGTCGTCGCAGGTTTACAAGCTGGACCGCGTAACCGCGCCCATCAAGGAATCCCGCTCCGCGGAACCGGCGAACCTGTACGGGTTGTGTAAAAAAACGGCGGAAGACCTGGTCCGGCTTTCCGGCCTGCCCTATTCCGTGCTACGATTGAGCAACGTTTACGGGCCGGGGTGCCGGCCCAACTACAATTCGGCGATCGCGACGTTCTGCGACCGCGCCGTCCGGCGCCAACCCCTGACCGTCAACGGCGACGGCAGGCAGGGCCGGGACTTCATCTACGTTGACGACGCGGTCCGGGCGTTGGTCCTCGCCGGAACCCGGACGCCCAAAACCGGAGCGGCGGTCTTCAACGTCAGTTCCGGGAAGATCGTCGCGCTGAAGCAAGTATTGGAGCAAATCCGGCGCCAGGTCCCGGACCTGCGTGTGGAGTACAGGCCGGCGGCGGATTCCGGCGGCGTCTCCTACTGTTGCGACAATTCCCGGTTCCGGAAAACGTTTGGATGGAAACCGCGAACGTCGCTCGCGGAAGGCGTCCGCAACGCCTTGTCGTGGTTTCAAGAAAGGGTTGTTCCATGAAAGAAACGCAAATCCTCGACCTGGACAAGAAGTCGGACGAAAGAGGCTGGCTCATCGAAGTCCTGGGCTTGGGCGAGGAGGCCGTCCGTCCGGACAAGGGCTTCGGGCAAATCCACGTCTCCGTGGCGTATCCCGGCAAAGTCCGGGGCAACCATTACCACACGCGCAAGCTGGAATGGTTTTGCGTGCCCGTCGGCAAGGGGCTCCTGCTTCTCAAGGACCTGAGGACCGGGGAGGAACAAGAAGTCCTCATGGGCGAGGACGCCCTCAAGACGGTGAAAATCGTGCCCAACGTCGTCCATGCGATCAAGAACGTCGGCGACAAGGAAATGGCCCTCATCGTTTACAGCAACGAGAAATTCGACCCAACCGATCCAGATACGTTTTACCAGAAAATCCTTGTGTAGCGCGCGTCCTCATCCGCTCCCGCGCCGAATCGAATGAAAAAAGTTTCCGCGATCGTCGTCAACTGGAACGGCAAAGCCGTCCTGGTCGACTGCCTGGAATCCCTCCTCAAGCAGGACTACCCCGGCCTGGAGATCATCGTCAGCGACAACGGCTCCGCCGACGGGTCCAACGAATGCGTGCGCGAGCGTTTCCCTTCCGTAAAGCTTTTGGAGAACGGACGGAACCTGGGGTTCGGCCCCGCCGTCAACCGGGCGCTGGCGGTCGCCACGGGGGATTATTTCATCTTTCTGAACAACGACCTCTACCTGGAGCCGGACAGCATCCGCCAGTTGGCCGGCTTGCTGGAATCCGACCCAAGTATCGGCGCCGCCGTCCCCAAGATCCTCTACTACGAAAAGCGGGACACGATCAACTCCTTCGGCGTGCTGGTCAATTACACCGGCGTCGCCTGCCCCAACCTGATCGATTGCCCGGACTCGGACCGGCTCGCTCCCCGGGAGTTCGCCTGCGGCGGCATTTTCATGTTCGACCGTAGCGTCTACGAGGCGACGTCCGGTTTCGACGAGGACCTGTTCCTGTACCACGAGGACCACGACCTGTCGTGGCGGATACGGCTCCTGGGCCGGAAAATCGTGGCCACGCCCAAGGCGGTCATCTACCACCACTACCATTTCAACAAGGGGACGGGGAAATTCTATTCGTCGGAGAAAAACCGGATTTATCTTTTGCTGAAAAACCTGGAGGGGAAAACCCTGGCCTTGACGGCCCCGGCCCTGGCCTTGGTGGAACTGGCCCAATGGGCCCACTCGGCGATGAACGGATGGTTCGGTTTGAAATTGAAAAGTTACTGGGAAATCCTCGGCCTCCTGCCGGCGATACTCAAAAAGCGGCGGCAGGTCCAGCGCCAACGCCGGGTCCCGGACCGGGAAATCGTCCGGCTGTACGAGGGGACCCTGGCCGTCGGCGGCGTCAAGCACCCCCTGCTGGACAACGTTTTAAGTCCCGTCCTCAACGCCTACTGGAACCTGATCCAGCGCTGGATTTGAGGATCCGGCCCCAACGTGCCGTTGGAACCAACGCCGCCTCGCGCCAACGTGA
>JACRGP010000150.1 GCA_016217765.1 Nitrospinota bacterium
ACCAAAATAAACCCTTTGGCTCGACCCTCAAATTACTCCCCTCCCTTGAGGGAGGGGGCTGGGGGAGGGTGGGCTGGCTTTTCACCCCCACCTAACCTCCCCCTCAAGGGGGAGGGAATTATGGGGGATTTCATTTTGTTATGCGCTCTTAATCTTAAGGGGATTTGGCGCCGGCGGTCGGACAAGGGCGGGAAAGGAGAGGGCGCTTTGCCGGGAACCTTTCCGGCAAAACGCCCTGGTCTTGACGGCTCACATGTGAGCGCGGAATTCCATGGCCTGAGCGATACGCTCCTTGGCCATCTTCATGGCGATCTCGTGCGGGGAAGTTTTTCCTCCTCGACGCGCGCGAACAATTCCTCGGTATTTCTGGCGATCGTGTTCCTGACCCGCTCGAAGGCGTGCGCTTCCGAGAGACCTTGATATTCCGTCGCGGCGCAAATAACCCCGCCGCCGTTGGCGACGATGTCGGGGACGATCGTGACGCCCCGCTTATGCATGACCCGCGCGGCTTCGTGGGTGATGGGGATGTTGGCGCCCTCGACCACCAGGCGGGCTTTCAGCAAACCCTGGTTGAGTTCCGTGATCACGTCCGGGCGCGCCGCGGGGATGAAGATGTCCGTCTCCAGCTTCAGCAGGTCGTCCCTTTGGATGGCGAGGCCAAGTCCCGTGTCGGAAACGCAACGGTCGGAGTTCGTCATCTGGATCAAGGCCTGGATATCGATGCCGTTGGAATTGAAAATCGCGCCGTTGAGATCGGAGACGCCGATCACGCGGGCGCCGCGCTGGACGAAAAACCGGGCGGCGGCCTTGCCGACGTTGCCGAACCCCTGGACCGTCACCCGCGCGCCCTGGAGAGGAAGCGAAATTTTTTCGCAGGCCACGTCCCCGGCGATGGCGATGCCGTAACCGGTCATCCCCAGTTCGTCCAGGGGAATCCCGCCGATGATCCGGGGCAGGCCGATGGCCCGTCCGATCTCGTCGTGGATGTAGGCCATGCACCGCTCGTCCGTCCCCATGTCCGGGCCGGGGATGTAATCGGTCAAAATCTTGATCGCCTGGGCGAACGCGCGCAGGAGCGCCTCCTTGTTCTCGGATTTCGGGTCGGCGATGATCGCGGATTTCCCGCCGCCGTGCGGGAGACCGTTGATGGCGTTCTTCAGGGTCATGGCGCGGGCCAGACGGAACACCTCGCGGGTGCTCACGTCCGGGGCCATCCTGCATCCCCCGATGGCGGGCCCCAGGGAAAGGTTGTCGATCACCACGATCGCCCGTAGCTTCGACTTGGGTTCATAGATGTGTATGATTTTTTCCGGGCCCAGGTCGTCGGCGAAATCGTCCATGTAATGTATGCTCATGACCCATCACTCCTTTCGCGATACCGGTGCAAATGAAACCTTGGCGTCCAGCGCCAGAAGTCCTTCCGGGTAAAGACGGACCGGGTTGAAGTCGAGGGATTCCAATCTCGGCTCCCGGACCATCCAGTCGGCGGCGAGTTTCAAAAAATGGACCAGCCGTTTCTCGTCCAAAGGCGGGCTTCCGCGGATTCCCCGGACGATCCGGCCCGCGCGGGTCCTCGATATCATCGCCGTCAGTTCTCCTGTCGTGGCAGGGAGCAGGATCCGCTCGATATCCTCGTAAAGTTCCACATAAGACCCGCCCGTTCCGAAAAGAAGCAGAGGCCCGAATTGCGGGTCGCGGTACGCCCCGACCATCAGGTCCAGGCCGGGGGGCGCCTGCCACTCGACCCAGATCTTGCCGGGCCAGGCGGACGACATTTCTTCCCACGCCTTGAAAAGGCTCTCCTTGTCCAATAAGTTGAGGCGCACTCCCTTGCTTTCGGTTTTGTGTTTGATTTCCTCGCCGACGGCTTTCAAGGCCATGGGGAATCTCAGGACCTCCATGGCGGTTTTCAGATCGTCCCGGCAACGCGCGGGGCGGCTGGGCGGGACCTGGACGCCGCATTGTTCGAGAAACTTTTTGGTCTGCATTTCGTCGGTTGGCCTGGCGATCCATTTCGTCCAGCCTTCCGGGAACGAGTCGAAGGGGGGGACATCGGGGTCGCTCTCGACAACCGCCGCCTCCTTTTGGGCCCAAAAACGCCGGACCAGCGCGGAGAGAGCCCGGACGGACTCCTCGGCGGACGCGAATACCGGGACGCCGCGGGGGACCAGGACCTCGCGCAAACGCGTCAGCATATCGCGCCCATAAGCCCCCAAGACGACGGGGACGCTCCTGGGCAAGCGGTCCTTGAGTAGCAGGGCGATGTCCGGAGTGAGACCGGCCGCGCCGGAGAGCAATACCATCAGCAGACAGTCGTATTCGCCGGATTTGACCAGTTGCTCGACCGCGAAGACGCATTGTTCGTTCGTGCCCGAGCCCGTCAGGTCGATCGGGTTGTTGAACGAATAATACTCCGGCAGGACGGACCGCAGGCGGGTCAAAACGCCGCCGGATGGGACGGGGGCCGAAAGTCCGGCCTTCTCGCACAGGTCGGTGAGCAGAACGCCCATGCCGCCGCCGTTGGAGACGATGAGGACGCGGTCCCCCTTGACCGGCGGTTGCAGGGCCAGGACCTGCAAGGCCTCGTTGAACTCCTGGAGGCTTTGGACTTCGATCAGGCCCGCCTTGGCGCATGCGGCGCGGAACGCCTCATACGAGCCGGAAAGCGCCGCGGAATGCGAACGCGCCGCGTCGGCCCCGCGCTTGTCGTGCCCTCCCTTCCAGATCGCGACGGGTTTTACCGCGCCCGCCCGGCGCGCGGCCTCCACGAATCTTTGTCCATTCTGGACGCCTTCCAGATACACGCCGATCGCCTTGACCGCCGGATCCTTGGCGAACTCCTCGATCAGTTCGCATTCCTCGACGTCGACCCGGTTGCCGAAACTGACCGCTCGGTGGACCCCGATCCCCAATCCGGACATTTGGTCCAGGATCAACGACAAAAGCGCGCCGCTTTGCGAAACGAGGGCTATGGGCCCGTCGTTGGGGAAGGCGATCGCGCGCGGCGACAGGAAGAAGCTGTTGAACCGGTCGGGCGCGCTGAAAACGCCCATGCAGTTCGGGCCGACGACGCGCGCGCCGAATTTTTTTCCGGCGACGCGCAAGGCTTCCTGGAGTTTCCGGCCCGCTTCGCCGGTTTCGGAAAATCCCCCGCCGATGACGATCAGGTGACGAATGCCCCGCTTCGCAAGCGGCTCTATGAGCCCGGGAACGTTGGAAGCGGAAACGGCGGCTATGGCAAGGTCCGTCTCCTCGGGCAACTCGTCAACTGACCGCACGGCATGTATCTGGGGGATCTCCAAACCTTTCGGGTGGACGGTCGCGATTTTTCCCACAAATCCCTGGGCCCGCATGCTCTCCACGATCATCCTTCCCAGGTTCCCCGGCTTGGGAGACGCGCCGATCACGGCGACGCCGCGAGGCGAAAAGAACGGTCCCAATCCCGCGGGAGAACTCGTCCGCCGCGCGGCGGTTTTCAACCAGTCTTCCATATGGACCGGCTTATTCATAAAGTCTCCAGTAACTGTCCACGTCCTTCTGGATCTCGGCGATGATGTCGTCGCGGCGCTCGGGCGCGAACAGGTGGCGGAACCGCTTCTGGGTTTCTAGGAATTTCTCCACCGGGAGCCGTTTCCTCGGCATCTTGGTGTGGACGACCTTGCCCTCCGCGTATTCCTTGAGAGGGAAGATCCCGGTTTCGACCGCCAGACGCGCCACGACGTTGGTGTCCTTGGGATCAAACCCCCATCCGGTCGGGCAGGCGGCCATGCAGATGAACAGCCGCGGCCCCTTCAGCGCTTTCGCTTTTGCGAATTTGTTGCTGAGGTCGATGGGCTCTCGCGGCGACACCGTGGCGAGATAAACCGGGTCGTGCGCCCTCCAGATCTCGAACAGGTCCTTCGGCTTCATCTCCGACCCCGCCGGATGCGCCGCAACGCTCGGCGTGGTCTGCGTCGAGCTGCCGTAAGGGGAGGACGGCGACCACTGGAACCCCGTGTTCCCATACCCGCCGTTGTCGTAACAGAAGTAGATGAAGTCCAGCCCCCTGTGGATGGCGGCGGAATTGGCGGACAGCCCGATGTCGCAGGTGGACCCGTCCCCGGCCACCACCACCACTTGCAGGTCCTCGCTCTTCGGCAGACCGTGTTTCCCCATGCGAACGTCCAAGGCGTCGCGGATGCCCTGCGAGGCCGCCGCCGGGGCGGACATGGTCGTGTAAAGCCAGGAACCCCGCAAGGGGCTGAAGGGGAACACCGACAGCAAGGTGAGGCATCCCGCCGCGTTGACGTAAATCACGTTTTCGCCCAGGACCTTTTCCGCGATGCGAAGTCCCTCCAGGCCGCCGCAACCGGCGCACAGGGGGCTCCCCGGGGCGATCCATTCCGCCGGGCTCAACTCCTTCACCTTTTTGAATGTCCTGCCGGGTATGGCCGTCATGGGACCAACGCCTCCTCTCTTCTCCCGGCGATGCGCTGAAGGGCCTGGAACTGCTCCTTGTCGCTCTCCCCGAACAGCGTCAACGGGCCCGTGAAATCCGGCCGGTCGAGACGCTCGACGATCGTCATGAAATCGCCGTCCCGGATGTCCCTTCCGCCCAGGCCGCCGATCACCGAGAGCATCCTCCGGGGACGGTCCTCCCGGTCGTAAAGGGCCGCGAGGATTTCCGGGAAAACGATCCCGCCCACGCCGGGGGCGATGTTCTGGTCGATCACCGCGACTTTCGGTCTGCCGCGCAGAGCGTCGGCGACGGCTTTCGCGGGGAAGGGGCGGAACAGGCTCAATTTCAGCAGACCGGCCTTGGTCCCCATGTCGCGCAGACGGTTCACCGCCGCCTTGCCCTTGGTGGAAAACGAATTGCTCATGACAAAGACATATTCCGCGTCGTCCAGCCGGTAAGGCTCGACGGCCCGGTAATGGCGCCCGAACCGCTCGCCGAATTCGCCCGCCGCCTCGGCGAACACCCGTTCGGCGGCGAGGGCCGCCATGTGCTGTTGAAGCCGGAAGTAGGTGTAGTTGCCGCCGCCGAAAATGGCGGACGCGCGCGCCTGCGGTCGCGAGGCTTGAAATACGGGCTGTACCGGCTTGAATGCCGGGAGGAACCGCCGTATCTCGGCCTCGCCGGGAATGACCACTGGCTCTCTGGTGAAGGACAGGTAGAATCCGTCGAGGTTCACCAGGACGGGGAGACATACCCGGCGGTCTTCCGCTATGCGATATCCCAGAAGGATGAAGTCCATGATCTCCTGGCAGGTTTCCGCGTGGAGTTGGACCAGTCCGCAGTCGCGCGCGCTCAAAACGTCGTTATGGTCGGGTTCCAGCGTGATGGGCGTGGCCAGCGCCCGCGACACGTTGGCGAACACGAACGGGACCCGCCAACCCGTGACGGTGTAAAGGACCTCCAGTCCGTACAGCAGGCCCTGGCTGGAGGTCGCGGTGAACACCCGCGCGCCGGAGGCCGCCGCGGCCGCCGCCGCCGCGAACATGGAATGCTCGGAATCCATGTTGGTGAACTTGCCCTGCATGGCGCCGGAGGCGAACCATTTCGCCAGCGTCTCGACGATCTCGGTCTGCGGGGTGATGGGAAACGCGGGCACGTAATCGACGTCCGCCAGCCGCGCGCCCCATGCCGCCGCCTTGTTGCCCGTCAACAGGATCGTCCTTTGTCCGTTCACGCCCATGACGCGACCTCCCTGAGGACCTGGATGGCGTCCGCGGGGCACTCCTCGGCGCAGATCAAGCATCCCTTGCAATGGTCGTAGTCGATCGCCGGTCTGTCATTCTCGTCCATGTGGATCGCGCCGTCCGGACACCGGATGAAGCAGATCCAGCACCCGTTGCAAACGTTCAAGTCGATTTCCGGACGTTGCACGCGCCAGTTGCCCGTTTTCCTGAGGACCATGTTGGCCGGGGCGAGGATCAGGGGCGCGGCGTTGGCGACGTCTTCCTGCCTGAGGTCCGCCATGACACTGGCGGCCAGGGGCTCCCGCTTTTTCGGTTTGAAAACGGCGGAAGGCGTCTTCGCGTAAACCTCCCGCGCCAGGTCCAGGTTTTTTACGATCATTTCCTCGCCGACTCCAAGATCGGACAATTCCATGCGGACCGCTGTAAGCAGGGTATCCAGTTCGACGATGCCGGACATCCGGGCTCCAACAGCGGCCAGGGCCGAGCTCAACACCGTCCCGCGCTTGATGTGGCGGGCGCAGATGTCCGCGAGATCGAACGCGACGGGCAATGCAGGAAGATTAAAATGCGCCTTGAGGTCTTCGGCGCCATGGGTGGAGTTGATGAACAGGGCGGTCGATTCGTCCGCCCCGCCCAGGGGAGCGGCCAGCGGGTCTTGCAGTAGCGTTTCGTCGCCTACCAGGACCAGGTCCGGGCGGGCGATGGGACCCCTTTCCAGAATCGGTTCCGGGGACAAACGGGTGTAGGCGACGATCGGCGCGCCGCGCCGTTCCGCCCCATACAGGGGAAAGTCCTGGGCCTGGTATCCGGAAAGAAATCCCGCGCTCCCCAACACCTGGCTGGCGGTCTTGACCCCTTGTCCTCCGCGTCCATGAATCCGGATCCGCAACATGGTCGCCTCCATTCCGGGACCGTTCGTGTTTTTCAAGAACAGGCGGTTGTTTGAAAGCTGGTTTTTTCCGGTTTCAGAGCGAGGGAATTGCGCCGCGTATTATGAAGGATGAAGATAAGGACTTTTCCCGGGCCCTTGTTTTTTTGCCATTGACCGCCTGAATCAAATATAATCCCCGAAGGGCTAAATATCACGTTGGCCGGACAAAAAAACGCCGGGCGGGAACTCCCGGCATATTATTGACGGCGTTTGATTTGTTTCTAAGCGCGTCTAACGAAATGCAGTATTCCATAACTTCCTCCCCCTGGAAGGGGGAGGTCAGGTGGGGGTGAAAAGCCGGGCAAGCGTCCGGAGGCGACGCGGCGATGACGCCGGGGACGCCCCCGATGGGCAATGCCGCCCCGCGCTTGCGCCGGGGCGGTAATGAATCCGGCGTCACGCCGGCCGCCCTCGGCGTCAGCCTGAGGCGGCGTCGGGTCCAGCGTTCACGCTGGTCACCCTCCCCCAGCCCCTCCCCAGCGTGACGCTGGACTCAA
>JACRGP010000152.1 GCA_016217765.1 Nitrospinota bacterium
GGCTAGCCGGCCGCCAACCTTCCATTCCGCCGCGGGCAAACGCCAAAACAACCGTTGTGCCCGCCGCCATAAAACGTTGATTTTCCAAAAATTCCGCAAAAATACCCGGAGCGAAGGCCAAAATATAATGCTATTGGGCCGTTAATTAGTTAAGATATAAAGCGGAAAGCACAATCCGAATGCGGTCCATTTGCGCTTTTTTACAAAACAACGATAACGCTCGCCATGACGGAAAAAGTTGCCCGAAACCGCGGAAGAAGCGAAGCCGGGTTCACCATGATGGAACTCCTCATCGTGATCGCGATCGGGACGATCATGCTGGCGGCGACCCTCCCGATGATCTCCTCATGGACTGAAAAGAACCGGTTGCTGGGCGCTTCCCGGAAAATCGTCAACGATCTGCAATATTGCCGGCAAAACGCGATCTCCGACAACAAGTACTACAAGTTGGAATTTACGGCGTCTCAGCCGATAACTTACGACATCAAAAAAAGCGACGACATGGCCACATGGGAAACCGTGTATTCGAACGTGTCGCTGTCGGAGAGTTCTCAATTTCAATCGTTCGCGGCTTCCGGCAACCCGATATTCAATTACAAGGGGATGACCACCGCGGGCGTGACCATCACGATCGTCAACGGCAATGGGGACGCCAAAACCGTCACCGTTACGTTGGCGGGGAAAGTTTCGTCGAGTTGAATGTAACGCGAAACCCGAATAACCATAAAGAGGCTTTAACCTGGATGAGTTGTAAGGAACCGATCATGAAACGTCAAGGCTTGCAAAAACGCGAAAGGCCCGCGGCCGCCGGACAGGCGGGATTCAGCCTGCTTGAGATCCTGATCGCCGTCGTCATCCTTTCCGTCGGTTTGCTGGGCACGGGCTCCCTGGTGGGTTCGATCATCAAGGGCAACCAGATGTCGAGACACGTTTCGGCCGCCGCCACGTTAATGCAAGACAAGATCGAATACTTCAAAAACGCGGGCTACAGCGCCATCTCCAGCGGGAGCGAAACCGCAATCGACGCCCAGGGAAATGCCGGGGGGCAATACGACCGGTCCTGGACCGTGACCGAGGACACGACCACAAGCACCAAGACCATCGTGCTCACGGTAACCTGGCCTTTCAACGGGGTTACCAAGAGCAGGAGCATGACGACGGCGATTACCCAGTGAACAGGCGGGCAAACATGGTTTTCCCGGAAAGAACGCATCGGTCCCGGATAGGTATACGGCAAGACGGCGGGTTTTCCCTCGTGGAATTGTTGATCGCCCTGGCGGTCGGATTGTTGCTGGTTTCGGCGATTTACGCCACCTACATCTTTCAGAGCCGCTCCACGAAGCAGGAGGACCTGCGAATGGAAGCCGGCCAGAATGCCCGGAACAGCATGGACGTCTTGTCCCGCGATGTCCGCATGCTCGGCGCCGGGGTTCCCACCGGAACGTGCAACGGAACTTTGACTCCGCCGGACAAAATCATTTCGGCCACCAACAATTCCATTCAGTTCAGGTTCAACCTGGACGCCTACGTCACGCAGTTGACGGCGCAGGCGGCGTCGGGGAGCAATACGTTACCCGTAGTCAGCTCAAGCGGGTTTGCCGCCGGACAGCTCATTTACATCTCCGACGGCGTCTGTTGGGAATCCATGACCCTGGCCGCCGCCCCGGGTTCCAGTACCCAGATCAATCTGCCGACGACCCTTTCCAGGACATATTCGGCGGGCAGTTCCGTAAACGTGGTCGATACGGTCTCTTACGCCTACGACGGAGACCCGTTGGAACTGCAACGCACATTGAACGGCGGCACGACCGAGGCGCTCGCCAACAATATCGACTATGTCCAGTTCAAATATTACGACTCGAGCGGGACGCAGATCGGCTCGGCGACTCCTTATACCGGCGTGACCCTGACCTCCTCGCAGAGAAGCTCGGCGAGGAAAATATCCATCCTGGTGGTGGCCAGGACCAGCCGGGAGGAAAACCAGAAAAGCAGTACGGTGACCTATGAGGACGGCGCCAGCAAGACGGACGGATATCACAGGATTTATCTTGAATCGGACTTGCAATTGCGGAACATGTAAACGATCGTTTATCCGGTTACAGACCATGAAAAAAACGCGCTCGAAAAAAGTTCTTGCCAATTCCGACGGGGCCGTGCTGATCATCGGGCTACTGCTTTTCACCGTCATGCTGGTCCTGGGCTCGCTCTACGTGCGGAACATGGCCAAGGAGGTCGAGATTTCCGGGAGCTACGAAACCACCACCCGTTCCCTGTTCATCGCCGAGGGCGGGTTGGAAACGATCAAGGGCAAGGTCAAGAGCATCGTGAGCTCCAAGTTTTCCGCCAGCGGTTTCACCGTCGGCAACACGCAGGAATTCCAGGTGGACACCGCCCCCGCGACCGCCATCGACAATCCTTTAAACTGGGTGGACGACGCCAGTCAATGGTACACCACCCTGGACTCATCCACCCTGGCCCTGTCGAACGTCCTGACCTCCGCGAACGCCACGTGGCCCATATACAGAAAGGTGGCCATTGGAACGGATTACGCGGTCGTCACCTTGGAACGGCCATTGTGGAACTATCAATATCCCGACACGATTCGTTTGGGCATCACCTCCACCTCGGACAACGTTTCCAATACCGAACTGTTGCGCAGGAAAGTGGCGGGGGTGATCGAGGCGGACCTCGACAACAACCTTCTGGTATTCCAGGCGTTCACCAATCCGGCGGACCAAACCTCCTATATCGACAACCTGTCCAACGACAACGTCGCGATCGGCATCGGGCAAGGACATCCCGATTATTCGACCACGGAATACGACTATGGGATCAACGCGGGCGGCGACAATGCCATTACCGGGATCGCCACATACGACAACATGACCGACCTGCGCGGCGCGGCCAGTTCCTCGGCAAAATACGTTGTCATCCAGCAATGCACCGGCACGGACGGGGTCACCGGAGCGTTTACCGGATGCACGGATTACGGGGTCGCGGACGTCAACACGACCAACAAAACTTTCATACTGGGAGGTTCGGGACACGGATGCCTGTTCGGGGGGACTTATACCGCCCCCGGGGACACGCTCGCCGTCCCTTCTTCGCAACGCTATAAAGTTCTCTATAAAACCAGCACGTCCGTGACTTGTCCCTGAAACCCATGTTTACAACCGGAGGAGGTTTTATGAAAAAAACGATTCTCAGGACAAAAACTCTCGTGGCAACCTTGATTCTAGCTTCGTTTGCATTAACCGGGATCGTCCTTGCGGCCAACAATAACGCTTCCTCGGACTTCGACAGCTCCAAAATCAAGATCAAGGAGTTCCGCGAAAAACGTTGATCGTTGTGCTAAGATGTGACCATCTCCAATTCAAGCAACAAGGAGGAACCGCATGAAAAAAACCAGGGTCATCATAATGAGCGTCGTCGCGCTGTCTTTGTGCCTTTCGGCCATGGCGATGGCCAGTAGCAACAACAACAGCAGTTCGGGCTTCAGTACCCCGCAAGTCAAGATCAAGGAATTCCGCGAAGCGCGCTGATCGCCGTTCGCCTCCGGACCTTGTCCCGGACTAGCCGTGCCCTTGCGATGTCAAAACTCAGGCGGGCGCCGTGTCCCTACGATTTTCCAAGGAGCAAGACCGCGTCTTTCTCGCGGGTATTCATATCTTTTGCCCGTAAATGCCGGAATTTTCGACGTGGAGAATTATCGACCGGACTTCAAGCCCCGGCCCGGTCGCGGGCAAAACTCAAGGCCTCGATTGAAATACTCAAGCGCCACATTCAGCCGGACCAAGGCCGCCATTTTATTTTCCATCCTGGCGCTCTCCGCTTGTTCCCAGGTTTCCCAAAAGGAATTGCAGGAAGCCGTCAATCCCCTAAACGGCAAAAAGTATCCCCTGGCCATCGCCAAACTCTCCCGCCTGGCCGAAAAATATCCCGGAAACGCCCAGGTCAGCTACTACCTGGGGTACGCACACCTTAAAAACGACGATTTCAAGAGCGCCCTTCTTTACGTGGACCGCGCCGTCGAGAGCGACGGCTCTTATAACGCGCCCGTGGGCGATACGGGGATGGCCAATTTCCTCGCGGGCAACAGCCAGAGTTCCGGCGATCCTTACTTCCGTCTGGCCGTCCTGGAGATGGAAAAAATTCTTTCCAAGGTCCGCGGAACCATCGACGCCGACCGCATCCAAAATCATTTGGCGCACTTCTACCTGATCAAGAAGGATTACAAAAACGCGGTCCCGCAGTTTGAAAAAACGATCGCCTCCCCTCCCGACCGCACGGAATTCGACGCGCAAGCCCGCCTGGCCCTGGGCAGGATCTATTTGGACAACCTCGAGGACGAAGGCAAGGGCCGGACTGAAATCCAGCTTCTAATAGACCAGTATCCGCAATCCATGGAAACGGCGGAGGGTCTCTTCATCCTGGCGGAATTTTACGAAAAACAGACGGCGGTCTTCGGCAAGAGACGCGACTCCTTGCGGGAGTTCGCGCGAAAATGGAAGGACGACGCCCTATTGGGGAAGGAGGTCCCAGCCGCCCTGGAACAGGCCCAAAAGGATTCGCTCGCGTTCGACGAATTCAAAATCAAGGCTGGCGAGGGCTACAAAAAAATCGTCGCCAATTTCCCAAACAGCCCGTTTTTTGCCCTGGCGCAGGCCAGGTTGTCGAAACTTTGAAGGCCCGGACCCTTATCGCCCCCGCCGCGGTATTTCTAGCCGCGTTTGCCTACTTTCATTCCCTGCAATTCTCCGCCCCAAACATACCCGGGTTCGACGGCTATTATCACATCAAATTCGCCGAGATCACGCGCCACGAAGGGATCGTAAAATCTTTTCCCTGGTTTCAACAGACCTACTGGAAGGATTATTTTGTCGACCAGCACTTCCTCTTCCACCTGCTTCTGGTCCCCTTCACCTATGGCGACCTGACTCAGGGGGCCAAGACCGCCGCGGTCGTTTTCTGCGCGCTGATGGTTGCCGTTTTCCATACGGTCCTGAGGGGCGCCCGCGTCCCCTGCCCCTGGGCATGGACCGTCATTTTATCGATCGGGTCCCCCGAGTTCTTATACCGGATGGCCCTGCCGCGCGCCCCCGTCCTCGCCCTCGCATTGTTGTTCCTGGGTTTTTATTCCTTATATAAAAAAAACCGGCTCGGTCTGTTTTTCCTGGGATTTTTTTTCGTGTGGCTTTACGGGGGGTTTACCCTTCTCGTCCTCTTCGCGGGCCTGTGGTTCTTGAGCGAACGGGTCCTTGAAAAAAAACTGGACCGGCCGACGGTCTACGTTTTCATGTCCGGGATTCTGGCTGGGTTGATCGTCAACCCCTATTTTCCGGAAAATATCGCATTCATCTACACGCAAACCTTCGCCGCCGGGATCGACCGCGCGGTGGAGGGCGGACAGGAATGGCTTCCCTATCGTTGGGAGAAACTGTTGGAGGACAACTGGATTCCAGCGGCTTTGTTCGTTTTTTCCTCCGGGGTTTTCGCCGCCGCGTGGAGAAAACCCCGGGTCGAGACCTCGGCCTGGGTTTTATTTTCCGTAGCCGCCCTGTTGTTGACTTTGGGGTCGAGGCGCTTTATCGAATACCTCGTCCCCTGCATGGCCGTCGCTTCCGCCCTTCTGCTCCGGGACGGCTGGGAAAGCCTTCGTCAAAAATCCTTTTTCAGGTCCGAATGGCTTTCCCCGGCGTTTCTCGCCGCGTTCCTCATGCTCGTCCCGTGGCTCGCCCCGGACCAATTCGCCGCGGCAAAAAAAGAGATGGAAGACACGCGCGATCCGGGGCGCTACAAACAGGCCGCCTTGTGGCTTGAGAAAAATACCCCGGGTTCGACGATCTATCTCACGGACTGGGACGATTTCCCGGAACTGTTTTTTTACAACTCCCGGAACCGCTACATCGTGGGACTGGACCCGGCTTTTTTGTATATCTACGATCCCTACCTCCATAAAAAATGGATAGAGATCAATTCCGGGACGATCCGGCAGGATCCCTATCCCGTCTTGTTGTATTTATTCCGCACCCCCTATATTTATACCGACAACGAACATGGACCGTTCATCCGGCTCATGGAAAGAAACCCGAGGATCAAGCTGGAATACCTGGACGCCTACGGAAGAATTTACAGTTTGAAGGAAAAACAAGACTGAAAGGTCTCGCCAATTCAGCGCGGCATTGCCATGGAAATTCCAAGGAGAAAAGAGTAGGATAAAATGAATCTTCCGCCATATTCAAGGAGGGGGGGCGCCCCTCCCCGTTCTTCAAGGGGAGGATTCATCCATGTCCTCCAACTTTGTTTCTCAAGTAGTTGGCCGCGCCGGTTTCCGGTCCGCGCCTCAACCGGGTCCCGGAAGGACGCAAATTTATTATCAAGGGACAAACCGAGGGGACACGCGATTATGGGTTGGGTTTGTCGAGAAGGTTCCGCCGAAGGATCGTCATACCTATTTAACGTTGAGCGAAACGTTTGGCCAGAAGAAGTTACCCCCCCCCCCCCCGAATATTTTATCGGAACTAC
>JACRGP010000151.1 GCA_016217765.1 Nitrospinota bacterium
CCTCATAAGGCAGAACGACAAACTCCTTTTTGCCGTTTTTAGTCAAAATTTCCGGGTGCAGTTTCATGACGGCATCTGTTCATAGTTCAAAATACTTGGACAACTGGCTGAAAAACGGCGGTCGATACTGTTTAGTTAGTCTCGAACCCAACTCAAATCGCGCCCGACAAGCAATTCGCGCATATGCGCGTGGTGGGTGTTTTTCATGGCGACGGTTTTTGTTTGAAAACCAAACTTTTTCGCGAGAGAGACGATTTCATCATTGTTGTCGTAGGTCATCAAGAAATCCCCGGCAATCCGTTTGGTAACCGCAAATAGCTTCTCATGATCGAGAAGATGGTGAGTATAGAGCCGGGCGCCGGCTTTTTTACCGGCCACGGTATAGGGCGGGTCAATAAAAAACACGGCATGTTTGTTCCTGGCGTATTTCTGAATTACCGATATCCCATCGCCCTCGATGATACTTATGCGGTCTCTGATTTGAGCGATTAAGCGAATGCGGCGGGCGAGAGTTTCAGGGTACCAGCGAGATCGAATTCCCTTGCCGTTTTCTCCAACTTTAATAAATCCGCTACCAGGCGCCAGAATCCCTCCATGGTAGGTTCGGTTTTTAATGATCGTTCTAAATGCCTTGTGTTTTACCGACGATTCCTTTTCGGCTAATTCCTTGCGTATATTGTCTTCGGTTAGATCAAACGAAAGAATGCGACGCGCAAGCCATTCGCTGTCGCCCTCAAGAATTGTTTTCCAGACAGCGGCAACTTCGGCGTCAAGCTCGACAAGAACCACCCGCTCGGCCAAATGCTCAAAAGCGGCGGTAAGACCAACTATAGCGCCACCCGCGAATGGTTCAATCAAGATAGACGGCGTTCTCTCGAAATTTTCCAGCCACCGCCGAATGCGTGGAATTAACCAAGTTTTCCCGCCTGGATAACGAAATGGACTCCGTTTTGGGATCGAGGCCACATTGACAATACCATCCGTCGCCGGGGCATCGAATAATGTCATTTGTTGAGCGCTTCTAGAAGTTCGCATCGATGGTCGCCGTGTCGGGTGGATTGCCGTCGTTTTCAAGTTTTTCATCCACCTTTTCCTGTAATAACCCAAGGAAATCTTTCATATTCCCCGGCTCGGATCGCGTTATCTTTTCCAAACTCTCGTTGAATTTCGTGTAAACTGTAGGCCAGTCAGGGTTTGCGGGATTCGGCTTGCAGGTATTGGCCCAGCCGGAGCTCCATCTCCGCTTGCCGGGCGAGGCCCCGTTTCCTGTACAGGTTCCCAAGGTTCAGATGGGCCAGCGGGAAATCGAAGTCGACGCTCAGGGCCGTTTTGTATTCCTTCTCCGCGTCGTCCGGACGGCCCATGGCCTCGTAAACGAGGCCGAGGTCGTTATGCGCCTCCAGGTTGTCGGGCCGCAACCGCAAGGCGGACTGGAATTGCCGTTCCGCCTCCTCCAGCCGCCCCGTCAGGTAATAGGCCGTCCCCAGGTTGACGTGGACCGCGGCATCGGGCCGGATGGCCAGCGCCTTTTTGAACGCCTCCTCGGCGTCCGCGAATTTCTTTTGTTCCAGGTAAACCAATCCCAGGCCGTTGATGGCGTAAACGAAGCGCGGGGCCAGTTCCAGCGCCGTTTGATACCGGGCCGCCGCCGCCTCCAACTGCCCTCTTTCGGCGTAGGCCTTGCCCAGGCTGAAGTAGGCCGCGGAGAAACGCCGCGGATGGCGCTCGACGACGTGCCCCCACAAGGACAGGGAATCTTTCCAAATCCGGTTCTGCTGGACCGTCGCGTAACCGAGAACAGACGCGACGGCGAGACCTCCCAGAAGGACCGCTGTCCGATAAACTCCGCTTTTCGCGGTTTGGCGGTCCCCCGCCCATAACAGAGAAATCCCCCGCGCCGCGAGGAGATAGAACCCGAGCGTGGGAAGATAAGCGTAACGGTCCGCCGCGCCCTGCCTTCCAACCTGGACGATGCCGATCACGGGAAGGAGGGTAATCAGATAATACGCCCAAATAGCCAGAAAATCCGGTTCCCCCCTTTTCTGCATCCAAACCGTCCAGCCAGTCGCCGCCAGAAGAAAGACGACCGCGAGAAGGCAACGCGGGTTGCCCCAGGAGAGATCGTCCGGCAGGGGATACAGCGGGGACAGGCCGGAGGGCCATAACGTTTTTTCCATGTAGAACAGGAGGCCCGATGCGGCGTTCAAAATCCGTTTGTCCGCTCCGAGGTAATCGATGGGCACGACGGCGCCCATCCGGCTTTGCGCCGCCAGCGTGACGACGCCGGCGGCGAGGCTCAGGACGAAAAACGGCAGTTTTTCCCAAAGCAGGGGGAGGAGATCGGTCCGGCTCCGGCATCGGTCCAGTAAAAACGCGTCCATCAGCAACAGCGTCAAGGGGACCGTAACGGCCATCGGTTTGGACAAGAGGGCGAGAGCGAACAGCGACAAAGCGGCAAACCGCCAGGACCTGTAACGCGCCCCGGCCTTCCTCGCCTCCGCGTAGGACAGATAGGCCAGATAGACGGCGAGGACGAAAAAGGCGCACAACACGTCCTTGCGCTCCGAGACCCAGGCGACGGACTCGACGCGCAGGGGATGGACGGCGAACCACAACGCGGCGGCCGCGCTTCCGATATGGTTGGAGGTCTCCGCTTGCGGCCCGGGCCGCGTTATCGCCAGGATCCTCGCGAACAGGAGGAAGACCAGGACGGAGTTCAAAACGTGCAGGGCCACGCTGGTGAAGTGGTGTCCCCGGGGGTCCATGCGGAACAACCGGTAGTCCAGGGCGTGGGAGATCCAGGTGAGGGGATGCCAGTTGGCGGTTTGGAAACTGACCGCCATCTTTTCCAGGTTCCGCCGGTCCAGGGAGTGGACCATGGGGTTGTCCTTGATAAACTCGGGGTCGTCCCAGTCCACGAAACCGTTGTCCAGGGCCCCCTTGAAAACGAAAAACGCCGCCAGCATGACCGTCGCCAGGGCGAGGAGGCGGGGCCAACTCGCGCGGGGGTTGGCGGGACCGTTCATGGCGACGCCACTCCGTCATCGCGAGCGAACGGAGCGGGCGCGGCGGTCCCGCTACTGGATTGCTTCGGCAGGGCCTCGCAATGACGCTTGTTCGCCAGCGGTTTATTTTTTTTCGGCATTGTCCCGGGCGGGGGCGAAGATTTCCTGCGGCGTCTGTAAAATTCCCTGGAATATGCCCACCACTTTTTTCTCCAGGGAGGTCAGCGGGATGGCGGTCGTTTTAGGGTTGTCGAACGGCCCCGTCACCGAATAATAGGTTTTCACCAGGCTTTCCTCGTCGCCCGCGGTGATGATCCTGCCGACCACCGGTATTTTGGTAAGGAGCTTGTCCAGGGCGGGCAGGGGGGCGATGCCCACGACCGTGTCCATGACATTGCGATGCAGGTTGAACTTGCCCACCAGCGAGGCGCTCCGCTGTTCCGTGACGTATAGGAAGCGCTCGGTCTCGGCGATCCCCTGACGCAGGGCGAAATCGCCCGCGATGCGCTCGTACGCGACCGCTGTCCCTTCCTCGGCGGACGGTCCGCCGGGAAAATCGAATAATTCGGATACGCCCCGCCGTAGCCGGCCCGTGTCGATCTTCCCGGAGTCCAGGTCGAAAACGATCCTTCCGGCGAGCGTTTTCTTGATCTCGTTCCAGTCGTTTCCGCTACCCCGGACGTCGGCCTCCAGCGTCTGGACCGTGCCCGAGAGACTGCCGCCAAAAACATGTCCGAAAAGGCCCATAATGTTTTCCGCCCGGACGTTTTTCGCGTGGATGCCCGTTTCGAACCGCAAGGTTTTCGGGTCGGCCAGGGAAACGGTCCCGCGTCCCCGGACCGGGGCGCCGTCGGGAGAGACGACGTCGAGCCTTTCGAATTTGAGGTCTTTGTCCTTGAAGGAGAACTCTCCCGAGGCGCGTTTCAGCCGCCAGAACTTGTAGTTGACCTGGTCGAAATGGAAGGTCGCGCGGGAACTGCCGCGCGACAAAAGCGGAGAGTTTTCCGTAACGGACCTCAGGCTGGAGGACAAGTCCCCGCCCCCCGGCAGGAAATCCTCCAGGACCAGGGACTGGCCGCGGAGACTTAAATTCAGGGAGGGTTGTTTTCCGGACTTGTACTCTCCGTTAACCTGAAAATAAGAGTCCCCGGCGGCCAATTCGCCGTTTTGGAGTTCGTACTGGTTGTTGACGAACTTGATCTTGCCTTTGAGCTTCAGGGGCTTGGCAAAGTTGTCCGGTTGAATGGTCAGGTCATTGAATTCGGCGTCGCCTGCGAACTCGGACGCGTCGAACCGGCGCAAGTTCCCTTTTCCGCCGATGTCGAAGCGGACAATGCCCTTGGGCTCCGCCTTGAAAGGTTCGAGAAACGGGCCCAACGAGTCCATCTTGACGTCCCTGGCGCTCAGGTTTACGGTGAACGCGGGGTCGTCGAAACTATTGAGGAAGGCGCGCCCGGCCACCTTGTTGCCCCCCAGCTCGTAGGTCAACTGGTCAAAGGCGATCGATTTTCCGTTCACCCTCCTCCCCTTCGCCTGAAATTTGTTGGGGACGTCGCTCCCCTTGACGAGGATGTCCTTGTACCGGTACGAGGCGCGGGTCAAGTCGATTTTATTTTCAAAGCGCAGGTCCCGCGACGGGCCGTCGAGGGCAAGCTCGATCTTGACCGGTCCGTTGTATTCCAGTTTTTCCAGGAACGGGACGCCGCGGAAGTCCGCCGCGTAAAAACCGTTGGAGACGGCGCGGACGGACCATTGCGGGCTGGCGAGGTCCCCTTGCCGCGCCTCGCCTTCCGCCTTGAAAGAGGATTTCCCCAGGTAACCGGAGAGGTCCTTGATTTTAAGATTTCCCCCCGAATAGTCTATCGACCCGGAGACGCTCGATAGGGGTTGCGTCGCGCCGTTCAACTGCAACGCCAGGTTGCGTAGCTCCACCGTCCCCCATTGCCTCAAGGACGGCGGATTGAGCGGGTCGCCCTGGGAATTGAAGCCGACGCGGACCTCTCCTCCCGAAAAACTGGCGTCGCGGAGATAAGGTTCGCCCTCGGGCAGGAAATGGGAGAGCAATTGCGCCGGGTTGTCCTCGGGCTTGAGGACTAATTCTCCAGACGTTTTCAAAACGGTTTCCCCGGCGGTCGCGGAGAGGTCCATTTTCAGGTTGGAGAACGAGTTCTTCCCGAAGTTTCCGGAAAATTTCTCGAAATCGATCAACCAGGGGCGGGGAGCGGGTTTCTTTCCCTTCGACTCCGGGACGGGATGACTGAAGGCGACC
>JACRGP010000153.1 GCA_016217765.1 Nitrospinota bacterium
CGCAGGTCCCGGCTGTAGCGCAGGTTGATGGGATAGCGTTGCAATCCCTCCACCGTCGTCGAGATGTTCATGCCGCCGATGGCGGTCTGGATCGCGTCCTGCGCGTCTCCCACGGTCAACCCGTAACGGGCGGACGCCTGCCGGTCGATTTCGATGTCGAGATAATTCGCCCCGCCCACCCGCTCGGCGTAGACGCTCCGCGTGCCCGGAGCTTGACGGACCAGGGACTCGACCTTCAATCCCAACCGCTCCAGTTCGCTCAAATTTTCTCCCGCGATCTTGATTCCCACCGGGGTTTTTATGCCTGTCGCCAGCATGTCGGTGCGGTTTTTGATGGGCATGGTCCAGACGTTGGCTATGCCGGGAAGGCTGGTGGCCGAGTTCATCTCGTCGATCAGGGACTCGATCGTCACGCCGGGGCGCCACTGGTCCTCGGGTTTGAGCATGAGGGTGGTTTCCACCATGTTCAATGGGGCGGGGTCGGTCGCCGTCTCGGCGCGCCCGATTTTTCCGAAAACATGATGGACCTCGGGGAATTTCTTGATGATCTTGTCCGTTTGTTGCAATAATTCCCTGGCTTTCGTTATGGATATGCCGGGCAAGGCGCTGGGCATGTACAGCAAATCGCCTTCGTTGAGCGGCGGCATGAATTCGGAACCGAGTTTTTGCAACGGGACCGCCGTAACAGCCACGATCAAGACGGCGGCGAGGATGGTAAGGGACTTCATTCTCAACACCAACCAGATGATGGGCCGGTAGGCGGTTATTAAAATCCAGTTGAGCGGGTTCGCTTTCTCGGGAAAGATTTTTCCTCGCACGAAAAAACCCATCAGCACGGGCACGAGGGTCACGGCCAGCAAGGCCGACGCCGCCATGGAGTAGGTCTTGGTGAAGGCGAGCGGGGAGAACAGCCGCCCTTCCTGCGCTTGCAGGGTAAACACGGGCAAAAAGGACGCGGTGATGATGAGCAGGCTGAAGAAGAGGGCGGGGCCCACCTCGCCCGCCGCCTCGTAGATGATCTGCCAGTGGTTTTTGTTCCCCGTGTCGCGTTCCAGGCGCTTGTGGGCGTTCTCGATCATCACGATCGCCCCGTCGATCATGGCGCCGATGGCGATGGCGATCCCGCCCAGCGACATGATGTTGGCGTTCAACCCCTGCTGGTTCATGACGCCGAACGCCATCAGGATGCCTATGGGAATGGTGACGATGGCGACCAGGGCGGAGCGCAGGTGCAGTAAAAAGACGACGCATACCAGCGAAACGACGACGCCTTCCTCGATCAGCTTCTCCTTGAGGTTTTTGATGGCCCGTTCGATCAGGCTCGACCGGTCGTATACGGTTTCGATCTCGACCCCTTCCGGAAGGCCCGCCTTCAACGCCGCCAGTTTTGCCTTGACGCCGTCGATCACGTCGATGGCGTTCACGCCCTTGCGTTGGACGACAATGCCTCCGACGACCTGCCCCTCCCCGTCAAGCTCGACCAGCCCCCGCCGTATTTCGGGTCCCAGATGCACGCGGGCGATATCGCGGACCGAGACCGGAGAGCCCTTGGCGGTGACGTCCACGGCGATATTCTCGATGTCGCCGATATTCTTGACGTATCCCAGGCCGCGGATCAGGTATTCCGTTTCGCTCATTTCCAGGAGTTTCCCGCCGACGTCGTTGTTGCTTCTCTGGACGGCCTCCACGATCTTGCTCAAGGGGATGTTGAAGGCCAGCAGTTTGACCGGATCGACTTCTATCTGGTATTGCTTGACGAAGCCGCCAATGCTCGCCACCTCGGAGACGCCGGGGACGGTTTGCAGTTCGTAACGCAGGTACCAGTCCTGTATGGACCGGAGTTCCGCTAGGTCGTGCTTGCCCGTTTTGTCGAGCAGGGCGTACTCGTAGACCCAACCGACGCCCGTGGCGTCCGGACCCAGAAACGGGTTGACTCCCCTGGGCAGTCTGCCGGAGACGAAATTCAACTGTTCCAGGACGCGGCTCCGCGCCCAATACAAATCCGTCCCGTCGTCGAAAATGATGTAAACGAACGAGGAACCGAACGAGGAAAATCCGCGGACGACCTTGGCGCGGGGCACGGAGCGCATGGCGGTGGTCAGGGGGTAGGTGACCTGGTCCTGCACGATTTGCGGGGCCTGCCCGGGGAAATCGGCGTACACGATGACCTGGACGTCGCTCAAGTCCGGGATGGCGTCCACGGGGGTGCGCGCCATGGAGTATATTCCCCAGGCGAGGACAAGCGCGGTCGTCAGGACGACCAGGAACCTGTTTTTCAGGGACGATGCGATGATCTTTTTTAACATGATCGTCAACCGGGCCCGGCCTTTTCGCCAGTAGCGCCGGATTTCATCCCCGGCATTTTGCCGGCGGCTTCCCTGAGCCTGCTCTCGGAGTCGATAAGGAACGACGCGGAGGTGACGACCTCGTCGCCGGGCCGGATACCGCGGATGATCTGGAAGTAACCTTCCGCTTGCGGACCCAGCTCGACCTCGCGGGACTCGAATCCTCCGGACTTGTTCCGCACGACCACGATGTCTTTTTCGCCCGAATGAATGACGGCCTCCTCCGGGACGGCCAACGCTTTTTTGGCGACGGCCGATTTGAGGGCGACATTCGCGTACATGTCGGGTTTAAGTTCCCAGTTGGGATTGTCGAATTCCATCCGCACCTTGACGGTCCGCGATTTGGGATCCAAAAACGGATCGATATAGGAGACTTTTCCCTTGAATTTCCTGCCGGGAAAGTAAGACAGGGTCATTTCCGTTTCCTGGCCCATTTTGACCCAGGGGAGTTCATATTCGTAAATGTCGGCCAATACCCAGATATTGGAGAGATCGACGATGGTATAAAGAGTCATGTCGGGTTTGGCGAACATGCCTTCGAGGGCGTTCTTTTGGATGACAAAGCCCCTTGAATGCGCGTGAATATGCAGGGTCTTGGTGATTTTCTTGTTGTGGACCAGGTCCTCGATCTGGTGTTCAGGCACGTCGAACCATTCCAGCCGCCGCCGCGTGGCTTCGAGAAGGCTATCGGCTCCCTGGCCGATATCGAGAAACGGACCGTCCTTCATGGTTTGACTGTATTTCAGGGCCAGGAGAAACTCTTCCTGGGTCGACACAAGGTCCGGGCTGTAGATATCCACCAGCATGTCGTCCTGTTTGACTTCCTGTCCGGTGAAGTTGACATATAATTTCTCGATCCATCCCTCGTATTTGGTGTGGACGAGGGACACGGTCCGTTCGTCGTAGGTCAAACGTCCGACCGTGCGGATTTCGCGCGCGAGCGTCCGTTCGACAGCCTTCGCTGTTTTCACGCCGATGTTTTGCGTCATGGCGGGATCGATGCGGATTCCCTCGCGGTCCGGCTGTTCCCGGACCTCCGGCTCCTTCTCATAAACGGGGACCATGTCCATGCCCATGGGGGATTTACCTGGTTTGCTGGATTTGTAGTCGGGCGCCATGGGGTCCCACCAGTATTTGATTTTCCGCTGTTTTTTTTCCTGTTCGGGAACGGGGGCTGTGGGATGCGGGCCGGGGGCGGCTGGCTTCATATCCTTCAACGCCGCATCGATCTCCCGCGCGACCTTTTGCCTTGCCGGCTGGAGTTTTCCCCAAACGACAGCCGCGTATTCCTTGGCGATCTTGACGGTTTTATCCAGGGATTCCGGGTTTGTGGCAAACCCCAGCAGAAAGGCCAGGGCCGGCGCCGCGACCGCCCCGAATATTTTTAGAAAAACATGTCCGCCTTTTTGCGGGACTGGGGACGCGCCGGGTTCCTGCAAGGGGAAAATAATCTCTTCCTCCGTCTTTTCGGAATCCAGGGTCCCATGTTCGCTTTCGTCGCGGGGTTTCTCAAGGTCTTCGATCTTTCGCATGACTTCTCAGCCTTCAATATGAAGTTTTACCCACCAGGTGTTCCATTTTGGCGAGGTTTTTTTGGTAATCCGTCAACTCTCTATGGTGCTGGATCTCCCACTTGAAAAGCGTGACTTGGTTGTCCAAAAGGGTCAGGAAATCGACTTTGTCCACCGTGTAGCCCGACAGGGCCGACTCCAGGGACTGCCTGGCTTGCGGGATGATTCCCTTGTCGATGAGTTTCAGCAGGCTTTCTCCCTTCTGCAATTCGTCCATGCCTTCCTTGATCTGGAGAAAGACCTGGTTTTTTGCCTTCTTGTAAGTTTCCTGCGCCATGTCCATTTTGAAAGTTTCCTGCGCCAGCTTCCGGCTTTGCTTGCTTTCGTACCAAAGGGGGATGTTGACGCTCACAAAGCCCGACACGAAATCCGGACGCTCCGCCATGAATGAGCTTTCCCGTTGGCCGTATCGGAAACCAATGTCGAAGTCCGGATAATGTTCCCGTTTGGCAAGGCTCTTTGAGGACTTCGCGCGCTGGACCAGCGACTTCAGGCCCTTGAGAAAAGGACGGTCGTTCTCGGCCTGCTTTTGCAGATCTTCCGTCGTGAAGCCGAACTCGCTCTTTTCGATCCCGCGCGAGATGGAAATCGGGGCTTGGGGCAGGCGGTTCATCAGGCTGTTGAGCCGGGCCTCCTCGGTCTTTCCGCGTTGGGCGAGTTGGATCAGTTCGTCCATGTTCTTGGAAAGTTCCACCTGGGCCTTGAGCACGTCCTGCTGAACTCCCTTGCCCACGGCGTACTTGGATTCCGCGATGACGACGAACTGCTTCAACAGGTCCTGGTTATGACGGACGATGTCGGTCGCTTCCATAATGAAGCATAGTTCGTAGTAGGAGGTTTTGACTTCCCGGGCGATCCGCAATTTCAACTCCTCCAGGTTGCTTTCCGCGACTTCGACATCCTTGCGGGCGATCTCCGTCTTGAGACCCAGTTTCCCCGGGAAGGGGAGGCGTTGGGACAGGCTGACCTGTTTCTGAGTCATGTCCTCCCGCGAAAGGGAAAAGGTGTCCACCGGGACGCTCATCAATTCGAACATGAGCGCGGGGTCGTCCAGCGAACCGGCCTGTTTGGGGACCTCCCGGACCGCTTTGATTTCCGCCGCGGCTTCCAGAATCTCGGGGTTGTTTTCCAAAGCCTCGGCAATGAACCGGTTTAGATTTTCCTGGAGTTTACTCGGGGCGGCCCCCCAGGCGGGCGGGGTCAGCGCGATAATCCAAGACATGAAAAGAAGGACGATTTGGGGTTTCATAAAAACCTCGGCGCCATGGCGGGGAAGGGGAGCCGTAGCGCGGGCCCTCTCCGCCGGGCGGAATAAGTCTATTGAGATTTATGTCAGTTTGGGCTTAACAATTGCCGGTTCCCCGGCGCGAACGGAGGGACTTTATTGGGGCGGATGATAGAGAGGTTCCCGGTACAAGGGAGATTCGTGGCCGTTGTAATCGGGGACGAAGTCCAGGGAGGGCGCCAAAAAGGCCCGGGTGTTGGAGAACGTTTCCAGAGGGATGGCGCAAGTCCCGCAACTGGCCTTCATGGCGCAGTCGCCCCAATGCATGGGTTGGGCGACGGCGGAGGTTTGGTCGATGGCAAAAAAGACGACCGATACCGTCAAGATGATGGCCAGAAGCAACTTGTGCCTTTTATAAAGCGCGTTCATA
>JACRGP010000020.1 GCA_016217765.1 Nitrospinota bacterium
AGCGCGGCGCAACCGGAGGTCATGAGGACCAACAGGGCCAGAAAAATCGGGAAGGCCCGGGATTTCCGGGATCGCTTGGTTTTGGCGGGATCGTTCACTTATCGGACCTCTATTTTGCGGGCGATGAGAGAGGCGTAGGCTTTCTCGTCCCGGTCGACTTCCTGGTATTTTAAAACGCGGAAACCCGCGAATTCCCTCAACAGCTCGTTGTATTCCAACACCCACTCTCTTTTGAACGAACTGTACTTGAGGTAATCGACGGTGAACGTTTCGAAAAACAACAACCCGCCCGGCTTGAGGGCCTTGCGGATCTTGGGAAACAAACCGCGGTCCAAAAAATAGAAACAAAGGATCAAATCATACTCGTTTTCCGGAAGATCGTAAACCTCTATATCGGCCAGGACCGGCGCGACCCGCGCGCCTTTTTCCCGCGCCAGGGCCAGGGCCTTGCGGATTCCCGCCTCGGAAATATCGACTCCGACGACGTCGTAGCCTTTGCCGGCGGCGAAAACCGCGTTGCGCCCCTCGCCCATGGCGAGGTCGAGCGCCTTGCCCCGGCCGGTCAGAAATTCCGCGTTTTCCTTCAGCCATGCGCAGGGCTCCCGGCCCGTGATATACTCCTCCGTCCCATATTTGCTGTTCCATTTTTCCTTATCTTTCAGGGACATAGGGGTGGGCGGCGGGGACCGGTTGTTATTTCGGCTAGTTATAACATTTTAATGGAGATAATTTCAACAATCCATTGCTTGACAGGGAATGTTAAAACAAGTATGATCGAAAATTCCAGAGGGACATTGAGTCCGTTTTTTACCACAGCCCACCGTTTCGCGTGGGTTCTTTTTTTAGTTCTCTGTCGAGATTTTGGGGAGTTCGTAAAATGTACGCGGTTTTAGAAACGGGCGGCAAGCAGTATAAAGTGGCGAAGGGCGACGTCATCCAGGTGGAGAAACTCGAATGCCCGGTGGGCCAGCCGGTGCGGCTGGAAAAGGTATTGCTGGTGGGCGACGGCTCCCAGGTCCAGGTGGGCAATCCCTTTTTGCAGGGGTGCGTCGTCACCGGCGAAATCACGGAGCAACTGAAGGGGAAGAAGATCCTCGTATTCAAGAAACGGAGAAGGAAGAACTACCGCCGGAAGAACGGCCACCGGCAGTTGTTGACGCGGGTCAAGATCACGGAAATTTCGAAATAAGAACATTGAGGAACGGTCATGGCACATAAAAAAGGACAAGGTAGCACCACCAACGGCAGGGACAGCAACAGCAAACGGCTCGGCGTCAAACGGTTCGGCGGGCAGTTGGTCAAGGCGGGGGAGATCCTCGTCCGCCAGCGGGGGACCAAGTTTTACCCCGGCAACAACGTCGGCCTCGGGACCGACTACACCATTTTTTCCAAGGTCCAGGGCGTGGTCCAATTCGAATACCTGACCCGCGTGAAGCAGAAGATCAGCGTTTATCCCGCTAGTTAATCTTTTCTTTTCCCCAATCTTTTTCCTCCCGCGGCCCCGCCATGTTCGTCGACCAGGTTAAAATCTACGTCCATGCGGGCGACGGCGGAAACGGTTGTTGCAGTTTCCGCCGGGAAAAATTCATTCCCAGGGGCGGCCCCGACGGCGGCGACGGCGGCAAGGGCGGGGACGTCGTCATCGAAACGACCCGCAATCTCTCCACCCTGATCGATCTCAGATACCAGCAACTCTACCGCGCCGAAAATGGGCATCCCGGAAAAGGCAAGCAGATGACCGGGCGTAGCGGCGAGGACTGCGTGGTCAAGGTCCCCGTCGGCACGCTGGTCAAGGACCACGCAACGGGCGAGGTCCTGGCCGACCTCACGCAGGACGGCCAGAGATTCATTCCCGCCAGGGGCGGCAGGGGCGGCAGGGGGAACACCTGGTTCAAATCGGGCGCCAACCGGGCCCCGCGCCGGGCCGATCCCGGGGAGCCCGGCGAGAAAATAACGCTGTTCCTCGAACTCAAACTGTTGGCCGACGTGGCCATCGTCGGGTTCCCCAACGCCGGGAAATCCACGCTGATCTCCCGGGTTTCCAACGCCCGCCCCAAGATCGCGGATTACCCTTTCACCACCCTGGTCCCCAACCTGGGAGTGGTTGCCGTGGGGGATTTCTCCTTCGTTGCCGCCGACATCCCCGGTCTGATCGAAGGGGCGCACGAGGGCAAGGGATTGGGAATACGTTTCCTGAAACACACCGAGCGCACGCGGCTTCTCGTGCATCTTCTGGATTTTTCCGCCGACAGCGCCCGCGACCCCTTGGCGGACTACGCCGTCCTGCAGGAGGAATTGAAGCGCTTCAGCGAGGACCTGTACCGGAAACCGCAGATCCTGGCGCCCAGCAAAATCGACCACCCCGAGGCGCGGCAAAAATTGGAAAATGAAAAGGCCCGGTTGTCGGCCCTCAACCCCCTGGTTTTTCCCATCTCGTCGGTCACGGGCGAGGGGATCGACGCCCTGCTGTATCAAATCAAAAAGAGCCTGATGGAGTTGCGAAGAGCGGAAGAGGCGGGGCCGGAAACGGACGCCGTTTGACTGGCGGGACCTGGCGTTACTGGATCAGGAATTCCTTGAACTTGGTTTTCTTGACGCGGCCGCCCTGGATGGATTTGTTGTAGGCGACCTCCAGTTTTTTCTGCAGTTTTTCCTTCACGTAGAGGATGTCGTTGTAAAACTTCCTTTGCAAAAACTCCTCCACGGTCTGGACGGTGATCTTTTCATATACCGGCAGGTTGTTGCGCACCAGGCTGGCGGTTTCCTCGCTACTCAATTCCACCTCCAGGGTGAAACTGAGGACGCGTATGTCGGTGGGGTTGAAGGCCACGGGCATGATCGTCCCCATGGCGACCGTCGTTTTTTCGGCGGACAGGGCCACTTCCGCGGCATCGGGAGTCTTGTCTCCCCCCTCGGGTTTCTGGAGCTCGACGCCCCCCTTGGAAACGTCTTTCAGGTCCTTCACGATATCGCCGGTCTTCGGTTGCTCCCCCTCGGCTTTCGCGGTTTCCTCCGGTTTCGCGGCCCCTTCGGGTTTGGGCGCGGCCTCGGGTTTGGCGGTTTCCTCGGCTTTTCCGGCGGCCGCTTTTTCCTCGGATTCGGCTTTTTGGTCCTTGGCTTTCTCCTGGTCCGCGGGTTTTTGGTCCTTTACTTGTTTTTTTGAAGCGTCGGCTTTTTGGGCCGCTTTCGAGGGCATGAATGTTTTATAAGCGAAATATCCGCCGCCCAGGGTCAATAAAAGGGCCGCCACGCTACCGCCCAGGACCAGTTTGCCGGTTTTGGTCGTGGGGAGAGGAATGAATCCAAGGAGTTTTTTCTTCTTCGCTTCGGCGCGTGCTTCTTCGCCCTCTTCCTCAAGATCGTAATCCGCCGCTCCCACTCCGCCTTCTTCCAGTTCCTCGGCGAGCTCCTCTTCCTCGAGGTCCGCGGCGGTTTCCGCCCCCGCTTCTTCCGCGGTCTCTACCGCGGTTTCGGCCGTCTCTCCTGCTTCTTCCTTGGCGGCGCCCTCGCCCTGGATGTTTTTATTGAGGCCGTCCTGCTCGGCGAACGCCTGCGCCCAGAGGTCTTCCTCGTTGGTTTCGGCGGGCGGCGCGGCTGGGGCGGCTTCTCCGGCCGGGTCCCCGGCGCCCTCGCCCTGGATGTTCTTATTGAGGCCGTCCTGCTCGGCGAACGCCTGCGCCCAGAGGTCTGCCTCGCCGGTTTCCGCTGGCGGCGCGGCTGGGGCGGCTTCTCCGGC
>JACRGP010000154.1 GCA_016217765.1 Nitrospinota bacterium
CGAGAACGACACCCAGTTCAAGGGCAAGAAAACGCCCATGGGAATCGCCATCTGGAACGGCAACAACAAGGAAAGAAACGGCCAGAAGGCGGTCACCCAGTGGCAGACGCTTGAGTATTAATAGTTAGGATTAGCATTCGGTTCCACCTCTCGATCCGGCCCAAGGCAGGACCTCGCCGTCCTGCCTTGGGCTTTTTTTTTTGCCTTGACGTTTACCCGGATATTGCATGAGTGGAGAAAGGTAAGACCTTACGGAAGCGCATGAAATCAAGCCGGGAAAGCCGTTTCGCGTGAAAAATCGCGGGCACGAATTGTCCCCCGCGCCTGTCATTGCGAGGAGGCTCCGCCGACGAAGCAATCCAGAACTCTGGATCGCCGCGCCGCCTTACGGCGGCTCGCGATGACGGCGAGCTTGTCATTCCGGCCCAAGCCGGCATCCAGTATTTTTGCTCGTTGCTTGCGCAATATCCGGGTTAATGCGAAGGGCGGGGATAACTGCTATTAACCTGGATATTCAATTGAATTGTAAAACGGCGCTGAAGCGGGTTTTTATAATGACTTCCGCTAATTAATCAAATCCGGCCCGTCGGATTTCGCATCTTAAAGGCATTAAGCGGCGTCCGAGACTTGTTTTGATTCGAGTCTGTTCAGATTGCTTTTGGTTCTTGGGCCGTTTTTCAACGCATAATATTTCCGATTCCATTGTTTTATCTCAATGGGATGGGAAGTTGTGAAGTTAAACGATCTCCCGCCTCGGACGGATTTTTTCCGGCGCCGAGATTTTTTGGACTCATTTGCCCCCTGTCCGGCATTTGTTACCAACGGGCGACGAAGCCGGTTGGAGCGCATGAGTCGCGAATATCATGTTTGTATTCGATCCTTTGACGCAAGGATTGGAACTCCTGGCGCAACGGGAGTTGCAACGGGCGGAGCGCCTTTTTCTGCGTATAATCAACGATCCTTACGCGCAGTCCGAGGATCTGGAGTTGGCGCGGAAATATTTGAACGATATCCGCTCGTGCCAGTCCGGCGCGAAGAGCCTGGATTTCGATTTTTACAAAAAGCTTGCCCGCCGGCCGACGGTTTCCCTCGACAGCGTGCATGAGTTGTTGATCTCCGTTTATTTTTCCCCCATAAGCGCCTACCACGAGTTTGACCAGGAAATTTCCGCGAGGGTCGCCTCGGTCATCAGCCGTTTGAAGCAAATCAAAATACGGGACATCATCGCCCGCGACGAGCTGTTCGATTCCCTGGAAAAAGAAACGGCCCGTCATATCAAGGAAAAGCTTCGCGGCGCGCAAAGCGGGGAGGACGGGACCTCTCCAGGGTTTGACCCTTACCGATGGAAAACCATCTTCAGGAAGTTCATCCAGCAGATAAACCCCATCCTTCTGGAGCGTCATCTGGAGATGTTGGAGCACGTGATGGAGACGGGAAATATCGGCATGTTGGACGACGGGAAACTCCAGATTCTTACCCCCAAGTACCGGTGGATCATCGAATCCACCCTGAAGTCCAAATGGTATTTGCTCAGGAGTTACTTCTTTAAAGCCAGATCGGAGGCGCAGGAACAGTTTGGTAAAAAGGAGGGGACGCGAAAGTACTGGGAGGAGGTGAAGTACAGGAAAATCCAGATTTTCGAGCAGTGCGGATTCCACGAGCGTAATATTCAGAAATTTTTGTACATCGACAAACTGAATTTCAAGACGTTGGAGGAGATCCACGTCTACGCCAAAAGCCTTGGGTTGGCCTTGATCCCCAGGGACGTCAGTTTGGCGTTGCGGGGCGTAAAAAAGGCCAAGGACCATATCAAGGAAAGGGCCGGTTTTTTACAGGGAGCCCGGAAGGAGTTTCAAGATCTGCTGTTGGCGCAGGGTTTTTCGAACGCCAATGCCTACAAGATTGCCCGCCAGGCTAAACGCGCCAATAATCATCAGATCCTGGAATCCTTCAAACTGTCCCTGAAAGTGGCCCGCGACGAAATTTACTGGTATCGCGTGCCGCCGAATTCGGCAAAATTCAAAAATGACATCGAGGTCCAATGTTGCCGGCATTTGAGCACGGCGCGCATCCATTTGTTCGACCGGGGGAGGTTGAACAAACTGCTTCTCCAGGCGGGGAAGCCGATGCTCCGCGACTACCTGATCAAAGTCTACGGCGCGGACGTCGTGTCCCTCCATTGCTATTTCCGGATCGAGACCATCCATCAATATTACAAGCTGAAGTTTTTCGGATATCACGCCCAGCGCCTGCCGAGCGTTTCGGAGTTGATCAAGATCAGCCGCCAGGAGTTCCAGCCGCTGGTGTTGGAGGGATACGCGAACTTTCTGAAAAAGAAGAGACTGGCCATTCCCCAATCCGTTTACGACGAGACGGCGGAAAGCCGGTCGGTGACGGAGTGGGAGGACCCCTGCACCACGCCAGAGGAGAAAATATTATTAAAGTTCTGGTTTTTGATGGACCACGGGGTTTCCATCACCCAGGGTTTGATCAACAAGGGGATCTTGAACGCGTCCGCGGACCTGTTGGGGTATTTGGACCATCAGGGGACGGAGTGCAACAGTTGATTCATCCGGGTCTGCATTTCCTTCAAGGGCATGAGGTCGCCCTTCTTGGAGGCCGCGGCTATCCCCTTCCGGTAGATTTCGACGGCTTCGCGTGGGGCGTTCGATTTTTCCAGCGTTTTCCCCAATAGCAGGTAGGCCGCGGAATAGTCCTTGTAGGTTTCCACCAGGACACGGAGCGGTTGAAGCGCCTCCTCGTAGCGTCCCATCTCCAGATAAATCGAGCCCAGCCCGAAGTTGGCCACCTGGTCCGCGGGGTCGATTTCCAGGACCTTCTTGAACATCCCGATCTTGTTTTCCCTTTCGGCCCGTCTTTTTTCCTCGTCCAGTTTTTGCGCTTTTTTGGCCATGTTTTCAGAAACGATTTTCTCGAACTGCAGGGCGGCGGCCTCGGCTTTTTCGTTTTCCGCGTCCTCGACGCGCCCCTGTTTCATGTAATAAATCGACAGGTTGGCATGGGCCATGATTTCCCTGGGATCGATTTCCGCCAGGCGCTTCATGAGGGAAATGGCCTCGTCGAGCTTGCCCTGTTTCGACAGCAGGACGCCCAGGGCCTCGTAGGCCTGCGACAGCTTGGGGGCGAGGTCGATGGCTTCGCGCAACAGGGCGATGGGTTTTTCCAAGTCGTCCTCCTCCTTGTAATGTTTCAACGCCCGGCCGAGGAGGACAAGGGCATGGTCGTTCCGGGACGGGGCCTGGTAAAAGGGGAGGAGGACGGTCTTGACGCGGTATGATCGTTCGTTGACGACGACGTCCATCTCGGCGTCCGGGCTTCTGAATTCCTTTTGCAGGTACGCCAGGGCGACGTTTTTCCCCAGCGCATGGGAGAACGTCCCGCTCCGGATCGCGCCGATTTTCCTGCCGTTCATCCGCATCTCCGAACCGGACGGGGGAAGGGATTCGCCTTCGAAGACCAACCCCATGAGCGCCCCGGCCGGGGCGCCATAGGTCTTGACGCGGGCGATGACTTCCTGGCCGATATAACACCCCTTGTTGTAGCTCACGGAAGTGTGTTCCAGCCCGGTTTCCGGCAGGATGTTCTTGCTGTCCATGTCTTTGCCGAAGATGGGGATGCCCGCCTCGATCCGCAAGATTTCCCGGGTTTCCGGTCTTATGGGCGTGATGCCGTGTTTTTTTCCCGCCTCGATCGCGAGTTGGACCATCTTGTCGCGGAGGAGACGGTTAAAGCAGAGGATGAAGCCCTCCTCGCCGGTCAGACTTTTGTTGACGATCAAGACCTCTTCGCCCTCAAGGACAAACTGAGCGATGTCGTTGGGTTTCTCGGGAAGAGTTAACGCGCCATCCAGATTTTGCAGGACCAGGGCGCTTTTCGGGCCCTGGATGGCCAATAGGAAGTCCTGACGGAGTTCGTCCGAGAACTTGACGTCCTCGCGGAACAGGTAAGCGTTCAGACATTCGAGCAGGTCCCGCTTGAGCGTTTTTTCCAGCAGGAACAAGACCGAGTCCTCGGAATTCCGGTGCGCGGAAAAAGCCGCCAGGAGACGGGCCTTGCGGTCCGTTACGGCGCTGTTTTGCCCCTGGCCCACTTTCAGCGCCAGGATGTCGTTCGTGGTCTGGCTCTGGAGGAATTTGAACGTGTCCTTTCCGGAAGCCGAGACCAGGCATTGGTCCTCGACGGAAAAGTAACCGCAACTCTCCCGCAGGCGCCGGTATTCCGAATGAATTGGAGTCGCGTTATCCATGAAATTAAAAAAGCGCATTGTCCGCATTGAAGGCGGGAATGCGCTTGGGTGGGACCGAGGGGGAAGTCCGGGAGAAGTTACACCACCGAAAAGGATTCGCCGCAACCGCAGGTCGAAGTGGCGTTTGGATTGGAAAAGACGAATCCCTTGCCGTTCAATCCGCCTTGGTAGTCCAGTTGCATCCCTTTAAGGTAGATAGCGCTTTTGGCGTCCATGAAGACCTTGAAGTTCTCGAAATCGAGCGCTGTATCGCCAGCCTCGGGAGGGGTGAACTGCAGGTCGTAGGAGAGACCCGAACAGCCTCCGCCTTTGACCCCCAGGCGTAATCCGATTTCGGGTTTGTTCTCCGCGGCGATGAGTTTCACGACTTCCTCGCGGGCTTTGGGCGTTATTTTTACAAAGTCCATAGCGTACGGCGTTGCCATTTTGCTTCTCCAAAACTCAATTAACTGGTTATAATATTGATTGTTAGATATTCAATAAACAGTAAAGGATTCTTAAAAATTTTCGGGTATTGGGCCCGAAAGCCGGAGGGGTCTGTTCGCGCCTGATTGATCTTGTAATTTTAACATAATGACGCAACATCTTAAAATATTAAAACTTTTGCGGTAAAATTGAATCCAATAAAAATGCAACTGGACCGGTAATACTACATCTAAAGGAGAAACAGGGTAATGATCAGCGTAGCGGATTTAATCGCGTTGGTTAAAAAGGAGATGCCGGACGCGGAAGTCGATGTCATGGATAAAACGGGGATGCGGGACCACTTCATCGTCCACGTGACTTCGGAAAAGTTTGACGGGATGTCCATCATGGACCGGCACCGGACGGTCCAAGGCAGTTTGACCGCGGCCATGCAGGACGGCCGCATCCATGCCGCGGAAATCAAGACCGCCATCCCTTCGCGTAAATAAAAGCCTTCTCTCCGGACGAGGGCCAATTTTCAATCGAGTGGCATCAAGAAAAACGTAATTCTCAAGGAGCGGGAAACATGTCGGCAATTGAAAACGAAATCAAGGAAGAAATCAAAAAGCACAAAATCCTGATCTATGGAAAAGGGACCAAGACCGCGCCGCAATGCGGGTTCACCGTCGAAACGATACAATTTTTCCAAAAGTACGGGCATCCCTTCGAAGTGATCAACGTGCTGAACAATATGGAAAAGCGCGAGACCCTGAACAAGCTGACCAACTGGCCCACGTTGCCCAAGGTTTTTATCGACGGGAAGTTTTACGGAGACACCGACATCCTGGACGAGATGGAGGCCAAAGGCGAGATCGAGCCTTTGTTGTCCGCGGCGTTCGGCGGAAACAAATAACAATCCGTTTGACCGGGGAGTCCCATGCCAGACCTGTTGGAAGTAGGGGACCGCGCGCCGAACTTCGAATTGCCCGCGGTATACGGTTATAAAGCCGGGGCGACCAGCCCGTCGGCGGAGGAAAAAGTCCGGGTCAGCCTCAAGGACTTTCAGGACAAGAAGTGGGTGGTCCTGGCTTTCTACGTGTTCGACAGCAGTCCCGAGGACACCCGCCTCATGGTCGGCTTCAACGAGTGGAACCGGAAGCTCAAGACCCGCGAGGTGGAACTGCTGGGGTGCAGTTGGAACGGCATCAATTCCCACCAGCAGTTCATCGAGGTTTACCAACTGGGGTTCACCTTGCTGGCCGACGAACATAAAGAGGTTGCCGGAAAGTACGGCGTGGTCCGGGAGAAGGACGACCTCGGCCAGAAAGTCAAAAAGATCGAACGCGCGACGTTCGTGATCGACAAAACGGGAATGGTGCGCGGCGTTTGGAGAAACATGGACGACCTGCGCGACCACCCCCGCCAAGTCTGGGATTTCATCAGCAAAGAGAAAAAATAATCCCGACTCGCCTTTTGTGCATAAAAAATCCGGCGTTTCCCCGCGAGACGCCGGATTTTTTTTGTGGCCGTTTTCCGAAAAAACTTCGGAAAATATCAGGGCTTAAACTGTTTTTTCAAGAAGTCCTTCATTTTCCCGATTTAAGAAACGCTTGGAATACTGCCCCCGTTGGCCTCTTAAACTGCCTTCAAATTGCACTTACAAGTTAAATCCGTCTCTTCTTTAAACCTCTATCAGGCCACATTGCTTAAGGTATATTGCGGTAGCATCGAGTGGTTGTGGTAGACATGTTTCATCCGATGCTTCTCCGTTAGGGATCCAAATAATAATCCCCTCACGGGCGCGAGTTAATAAAACACGATAGGTATTTAAACGGTAACGGCGTTTAACTTCCTTGTTGATCTGGCTCCAGCTTTTGCCAGCGAACTTACGGTATGACCAGCCGCCCGCCAGATTGTCGAATGTGAAGTCACCGCCCCAGCAAACTCCAAGCCAGTCCAGTTCCAACCCTTGACACTCAAACTCCGAGGCTACGACTTCGAGTTGATTAGACGAACGCACATCCGGCGGCCATTCAAGGAACCAGTGAACGTAGAGGTCGCGATTACCTTGACGGAAACCGGATGAAAGTTCAATGCCGTATCGACGCAACCTGGTGGCGCCAGCGCTAGCGACTAAACCGCAACGGCGAAATCCGCGAGTTTGTTTTCGTAGCCATTCTCGTGCAGTTGTTAGCGAGCGTGTTAACGTAATTGGAAAATTGGAGATACTGGGGACAATATCGCTCGCTTCTTTGGCGGGGAGTCAATGTGTCCATATTCCAGTCAAACGGGCATGATTGCTTTGAATTAACTAGGTTGAAGTAGGTTAATCCTCCATCCATGTCGAGTACAAAATACGCGTTTCAGACGGCGGTTTGAGCCCCGGCCGAGGCGCTTTCCAGGTTGTTCCGGATCGTGATGCGGATTTGTTCCAGGATGTCCGCCTCGTCCCGCGAGTGGGATTTGTCCGGCTTGACCGGCGGGGATATGACGATACGGATGGAGCCGGGGTGGACCGCCCCGCTACCTTTTTTGATGATTTTTCCGCTTCCGACGATGGTCACGGGAGACATGGCCGTTCCCGACCGGAGCGCCAGCAGATGGCTCCCTTTTTTGAACGGAGCGACCTGGCCGTCCTCGGAGCGCGTCCCCTCGGGGAAAATAACGACCGAAAAACCCGCCTTGATTTTTTCGATCGCTTCCATGAAAGCCTGGTAGGCTTTCTTCTTGTCCTCTCGTTCCACGCTGATGTAGCCCGCCGCGCGCATGGCCCA
>JACRGP010000155.1 GCA_016217765.1 Nitrospinota bacterium
TCCACAACAGGTTCGCGATGCAATCGACGCTTTCACTCGGGCTCATAACCAAAAAGCCGCGCCATTCGAATGGAAAAAATCCGTCGTGTACCAAAAACAACCCAAAAAATATGTTAGCAATTTACGCAAGTAGGTACTAGCAGGACGCTGAAAAAGTCCCTTTTGTGCCCAAAAATCGTCATGCCCGCGACAGCGGGCATCCAGAAAGCCCTTGAAAATACTGGATTCCAGCTGTCGCGGGCATGACGGCAAAAGACTAAAAAATAGTTTTTCAGCAACCTGCTAGCGCCTCGTTGCAAAAGTTCATGGCCTCGCCTGTCATACCTCGACAAGCTCAGCATGACAGATATTTTGTCGCCCTGAGCTTGTCGAAGGGCGAAGTTTTCTGTTTACTTGTTTTTGCAACGAGGCGCTGGCGCGGCGGGGAAAAAATGGGTCAACCGGGCGATTAACCCATTCCTTTGGTTTGAGCCTGTCCGGCGGAGTTCCGATTACGAAGCAATATCGATCAGCTTGATTTTGAATTTCAAGGTTTTGCCCGCGAGCGGATGGTTCAGGTCGATCACGACATGCTGGGCGGTCACCTCGGTAATGGTCGCCCGTTTCTGACTTCCATCGGGGGCGCCGACCACGAGCATCATGCCCACCTTGGGTTCCCGGTCCTTGGGAAGGTCCGCGCGCGGGACTTTTTGAGTCATTTTCGGGTCGCGGTCGCCGTACGCGTCGCCGGGGTTCAGCGTAATCTGCTTCTCCTCGCCTTTTTTCATGCCGACCACGGCATTCTCGAAACCGGGGATGACCTGCCCGGAGCCGACTTGAAACTTCAACGGCGCCTCGTGGTTCTTGGAACTGTCGAAAACGGCGCCGTCGGGAAAGGAGCCGGTATACTCGACGGTGACCTTGTCGCCCTTCTTCGCCGCCGCGGAATCGGCCGCGTAAGACGCCTGTGCCGCGACCAGCGCCAGCGCCGCGACCAGGCAAAATGACCACGACGTGTTTTTGTTGAATTGCATTACGGTCTCCTTTCCGGAAAATGGTGCGGGTAGGTCAACCATAGCACATGCCTAATCCGGTCAAAAGAAAAATAGTTTTCGCGCCAGGGAGGCGGACTTGCCGCGTCCCAGGGCGCCTGCAAACGTTATCCCCAGCAATGCGACAAGGGACAAGAGCGATATCCCGCCGTATAGGGGGAAACGGGTGGGGATGAAATACAACTCCACGCGGTGGGTCCCGGCGGGCAACCGGATTCCTTTCATGATCAGGTTGACGGGGAACGCTTCCTCCGGCGCTCCGTCCACCCGCGCCCGCCAACCGGGGAAATAGTTGTCGCTGACGGTCAGGATGCCGGGGCTTTCGAGCCGCGCCATCAGGACCACGCGGTTGATTTCCTCGGATATCGCCCGGACTTCCTCCCTTGCTCCGGGGATTTTGGCCGCAAGGGGTCCTTCCATGAAAAGGGATTTATACCGGTCCGCCGGAACATAGACCGTTTCCGGATAGTTACGGGTCATTTCGGCGACGAGGGCCTTATATTCCTGGGGGGCCGTTTCGTATGGGGCTACGGGGATGGGCTTGGCGGCGTGGGTTATGTGGTAGCGCGAAAAAGACCCCTCGCGCCGGTAGAGGCGTTGGACCTGGCCATCGACGTTTTCCGAAACGGCGAGGTTCAGCGGGAACGAGGCGGACAGCAAAATGGGGCCCATGATGTATTCCGCGGCGAGGAAGTCCATGATTTCCTTCGAGGGGTCGATCGCCAGGTATTGGTCCACGGGATCATGGGCGAAAACATTGGCGAGATTTTTGTATTCGCGCAAAACAAAGGGTTGGTAACCGCCGACGGAGGGAACCCCGGCGGGGAACATGACGTTGGCGACGGGCCATTCCAGGTGGAATACCCGGGTCCATGCCGGTTCGGCGAGGATGGGCCGGTAAAAAGCCTTGGGGATGGACTGCGTTTCGACATTCAGCGGCGAAAAGTAAGGTTTGGCGTAAACGAAAAATTCCGCAAGCGCCAGGGCGCACGCCAGGACCTCGCGGTTTTTTTGGAGAAATGGCGGCCGGCCGCGTATCCAGCAGAGGGCCGAGATCAGGCTGGCGAAACCGAACGTCCAGACGAGACTGCTTTGCATGAAATGCAGATGGCCCTCGATTTTTTCGGGGCCCAGGGACATCCCCCACGACGCGTAGGTTTCCTGCATTTGTTTTTTCCAGAAGGGGAGGGTGTCCGGCGAAACCAGCGACCAGGTCCCCAGGGCCGCCAGGGCGGCGGGGAGGATGCAGGAAACGCGGCGGTTCCAGTTCTGGGAGGACGGGGACGCCAGAAGGTCCAGCCCGTTTGCCGCGAGGATGGCCAGCGCCAGACACGTGAACGCCAACAGCTTGGCATATCCGCGAAACAGATGGAACCCCGGCAGGACCTGGTAACAGATTTCGAATACGGGCGTCTGGGTCCCCAGGGAAATCGCGAAGGTAACCGCCGCGACGATCGACCAAAACCGCGTCGCCTTGTTCCCCCAATCGCGGACGGCGACGAGAAACAGGGTCAGCGCGACGATTCCCATGAAGCAGGAGTTTTCCCAGACGAAAACTTTGCCGAAATAGAATGCCGGACCGCCTTCGTCGGCGTAGTTTTCGCCGAAATATTTTGGCGCCAGCAGGGTGATGAGGCCCTCTTTTTCCAAAGAGAAGGAACTGGAGTACCCGAGGCCGCCCCCTTGGCGGGTGGTTTGTTCGAGGAGTTCAAGGGTCAGTCCCATTTGGACCAGGAACGCGCCCGCGGCGAGTAACGAGACGCACAATAGTTTGGGGAGCCAACGATTCCATTCCCCAACGAGTTTTTTTGTAAAGCAGGCATACGCGCCGTAGGCCAGAAGGAGCCAGCCGTTTATGTAAGTGAACAGGGCGTAGCCGCTTAAAAAATTCATGACGAGGACCAGTCCGAATGCCCCGGAGTTTTTCCAGTGGGGCCGCGAAAAAAAACGTTCCAGGGCCCACAGGGACCAGGGTATCCAGGCCAGGGACGAGATGGGGGTCAGGTGGCCCCCATAAATGCGCAACAAGGTGGGGGCGGAAAATTCGAAGACGAAAGCCGCCGTCAGGGAAGCCGGATGCGACCGGCCCATTTGCTTGCAGAACAAAAACACGCCGATTCCGGCAATCAGGTAGTGGAGAAAATAATTCCAGGAGAAGGCCAGGTGGGTGGGCAACAGCGCGAACAAATAGGTGAAGGGATAGAACAGGGCGGTTTCCGGGTCGGCGGCGAAAGGATGCCCCGAATAGTTATACGGGTTCCAGAAAGGGAAATGCCCCTGGAGCGCCTGCGCCGCGGCGAATTCGCGGATGGGTTTGAACCGCAACAGGAGGTCTCCCAGCCGCGTCCCCATCGTTACGGGGTCCGGACGGAACAGAAACGGGGCGAAGAAGACAAGGTTGACGGAGACGAGGACGCCCAGCGAAATTTTCAGGCGGGCAGAGTCGGTCTCCCGGCGGTTCGACGAAGGTTCCATGCTCAAGGCGTAGGCAAGAAGAATAAGAGCGCCTAACAAGATGAAGTCCCATAACTCCCTCCCCCTCGAAGGGGGAGGGCAGGTGGGGGTGAAAAGCCGGGCAACCGCCCGGAGGCAACACAGCGATGACGCCGGGGACGCCCCCGGTGGGGCAACGCCGCCCCGCGCTTGCGCCGGGGCGGTAATGAATCCGGCGTCACGCCGGCCGCCCTCGGCGTCAGCCTGAGGCGGTATCGGGTCCAGCGTTCACGCTGGTCACCCTCCCCCAGCCCCCTCCCCAGCGCGACGCTGGATTCAATAGGCTCGGCTCCGATGGCGAATGGGAGTCATCGGGGGCAATCCGGGCTTGGCCATCCCGCTCCGGGGCGTTCCCCGGTCGAGGGAGGGGAGCAATTTGAGCGCGAAGGCATCGGTTCATTTTGTTAGACGCTCTAAGAGGAAATCGGTCCTTCCGCGGGATATTAAACCAAACGCGGCCAAAGTCCAAGTTGCCGGAGTAATGTTCGACCCCGAAAAAAAGTTGAAAAATAGTTTGGCGGCGGCCGTTTTGTGTGTTATAGTGATTTTGTAGATGGGTTGACGAAGGTCATGGCGAAGCGGTTTCATTAGGTCTTCGCACAGGGTAAAAAAACAAATCGAAATTGTTTGAATTGCCGGCCATCCTGGGGATGGCTTTTTTGTTGCCTTGAATCGGTCTCATAAGAGTATGAACCCTTGCCAACTCACAATTAAAAATGGGGAAACTATTTCCGGCTTTTTTTAAGGAAAGGTTTTCCCGCTAATCAGTAGGAGATTTTTTAGCATGACTGCAGGAAAAGTAAAATGGTTTAACGAAAGCAAGGGTTATGGGTTCATCGAGTCCGAAGAGGGAGAAGATTGTTTCGTTCATTTCTCCGCGATTCAAGGAGAAGGTTTCAAAACCCTCAAGGAAGGCCAGTTGGTCGAATTCGAAAGGACCATGGGCCAAAAGGGTCCCCAGGCTTCCAAGGTAGTTCCCAAATAAACGGTTCGCGTTTTTCGCCGGCAGGGCTTTGAAGCCCTGCCGGCTTTTTTTTTGCCCGGGATAACGCGAGAAAACGAGGCGGCCTTGTCCATGAAATTATCGTTGCCTGATTTGTCAGGTTCTGTTAAGAAAAGGGCCAGGGGGAAATGCAACGCCCGTAGGGCCCATGGAGGAGCGGGGGGATATGGCGGGTAAAGTTTGTCCCAAATGCGGTCATGAGCGGAGGCCCGGGGACTATGCGCCGGAAAGCGAATGCCCCCGGTGCGGGATCGTGTACGCAAAGGTCGAAAACCCCCGGTCTTCGGAAGAAATCCCCGCCACGCCCAGTTTGACGGAACAATTGGTCCGGCGGAAGGAAAAGGAGATGGAGGAAAGCCGGGCCGGGGACCTGGTTTTATCTTGCGTTACAGCCGCGTTTATCGGGGTATTTTTTTATCTTGCCATCTGGAGGTTTCCGGCCCCTTTTGTTACTTTCTCCGAGGTCAATGAAACTTACGGAGAATTCATTGAGTCTTATGTCTCCCCGCGAAACTTCTTCCTGGCGGCCTTGTCCGGTTTGCTGTTCGCCCCGGCGATATACAAATATATCCGCAACAAAAGAAGTTCCTGGAGGAACTGACCGGTTTTTTCCGCGGCGCGGATGGATTCCTCGCTTTACGATGGCCCGGCAAGGTCAAGCGTCCGGCGCGATTCCCGGATGGATGAGCCACCGGACCGCCCAATTGCCGGAATCGTTCGACAAACATAACACGGCGGATTTTTCGAGCTCGACGACGGTCCCGCCTGCGTTTCCGCTCAATAAAAGCGCGGCCAATTTCCCCAAATGCGGGAGGTGTCCCACGATCATCCCCCGTTTCGCCGCCGTTGTTTTCAGCTTTTCGAGGATCGCCTTGGGGTCGTCATTTGGTTTCAATCCCTCGACCTGGGAAATTTCCGGTCTGGACTTCAATTTTTTATGGAGGATGGCGGCGGTCTGCCGGGCCCGGACCCGGTCGCTATGCCATATGAAATCCATTTCCAAACGCAATTTTCTCAGCCAGCGGCCCATCGCCTCCGTTTCCTTGGTCCCTCGCTTCGTAAGAATCCGTTCCGCGTCCAGCGCCGCGTCTTCCGCGGAACCGTGCCGTGCCAGATAAAGATCCATGAGTTCCTCCGCGTGATTTTGCCGGAAAATTTTCTTCCGTTGACGAAATCGGACTCGTTATTCCGATGGAAAGAAAAAAACTAAAAGGGGCGGGAGAATGCATCTCGCGGCGCCGACCCGTCCGCGGCAAAATTGAGAAAGGTTTTTGGGGCATGGGGCGCATGGTTATAAATAAACTTAACCGATAATTTGCCGTTGTCAAGCGGGTCGTCGCTTGCCGGGCCGGTTCAAGACGAAAAGAGGTTTGCCGGAAAAGAGCCGTCTGGGAATTGTTTTACACGGCAAATCCGGTAAGATGAAGAGCGGCGGCGTCCCGGCGCCGCTGACTTGTCGAAAAGCATAAAAAATATTAAGATCGATGAAATGCGGGACGGAACGGAACCGGCAATCTAATTTTGAGGACTTCCCATGGCGACGGAAAAACTAGACGAGTTGAAAGAGGTCCAGGAAATCGAAACGCTGTTGAACATCATTATCGGTCACCTGCGGAACATTCGCGCCCAGGGCAACGAAGAACTGTACCAGCGGATCAACGATTATTTTTTCACGAAATACGGGACGATTTTTTGCAAAGGGACCGCCCCGAAAATTCCTTGATCCCGATGGCCGTCCCGCGGGTCAAATAACGAAAGCCATGTCGCCCAGAACGTCCGGCTCGGCTGGGAAACGGTCCGGGTAGCTGTTTTTGATCTCCAGAATTTCCGGCGGAATTTCATTGGACTTCTCCACCAGGCGCGGGTCCAGATGCGACCCGCTTCCTCGGCTCAATTCCTCCATGGCCTCTTCCGGCGAAGGGATGCTCGAAATGAATTTTCCGGCCCCGGCCTTCGCCGGGGGCGTTGGCCAGTTCGGAGATTTTAACGAGCGATATGAGATGGGTTATCGTTCCTTGGGCAGGTATGGGCCCCACCGGTCGCGGAAATACTTTTCCAGTTCGTAGCGGAACTTGCCTTTAAGGTGCGGCAGTTTTTCGGCGATCTCGCGGTCGAGTTTGACGTACTCCTCGGATTTGGCCGCGGCGTCTCCCTCGCGTTTTACCTTGGGATCGATGTAGGATTCGCCCAGCGCGGAACCCGCGACGATCAGTCCCTGGCCCTTCCTGATCCATCTGCCCAAGAGCCGTCTTTCTTCATCGGAACCCGGTTGAATGGTCATAACTCCTGTCGTTCTTTCGTTTGATTCCGGTCAAGGTTTCGCCGTCCGGCGGACCGGCCCGCGCGGCGGGGTGAAATGAGTCTCGGCGTGGTTGCAATTGAATGCCGGAATAAGGTAGCATAATCAACTATCGAATTTCAATCGCTTGACGACTCATACGTCGTCAACCCAAACGGGGAAATCGGGATAAAATGACTTCGCAAACGGAATCCAACAAAACGGCGGAGGACTGGTTCCAGGAAGGATTGGCGCTGGGCCGGCTCGGAAACAACGAATCGGCCATCGCGGCTTACCGGAAGGCAGTCGAGCTGGA
>JACRGP010000158.1 GCA_016217765.1 Nitrospinota bacterium
ACCAGGCGGCAGGGGATCTCCGTGTTCTTTATAGGACTCGATGAGTTTCCTCGCCACGTCGTGGGCTATTTCCGTTGTTTCGGCCAAGGTCCTACCTTGCGCCACAAGCCCCGGAATGTCGGGGCTCGTGGCGACATACCCCCCTTCATCAATAGCTCCTATGTGGAGCTTGAAAAATATCTCGCCCATACAACGCCTCCGATTTTAATATAGTGTTGAATACTAAGCTGGGGCTACGCCCCCGCTCCGTTTCAACCGCATATTACCAGTTATAAGTCAGTCCATAATAGTAATTACATAAATCAAGCCGCATACCTTGTTGTTTCAGACTTGAACAAGGCACGGATTTTGTCCGGTCGCCGGGACAAGCGCCTAAGAGCGCCGAGAGTTTTGGATTTCAAATGGGCAAAACCGTTGATGCCTGCTCGCCCGACGTGATTGACTTTAACCTCTCTCCAGACACCTTCGTCCGGATTCAGCTCTGGGCTGTAGGGTGGCAAATAATACAAGCGCAATCGCCCCTTATACCTTTTCACTTTCTGCTGAACGTTCTGGGATTTATGTAGCGGATGACCATCCAATATAAGGAAAACAGGGTAGCGGCTACCTGCCATCAAACGATCCAGAAACCGGCAAAAAACCAACGCCGTCACCGTTTTAGGTTCAATCATGAACCGCATTTTCCCTTTCCGGTTAACTGCGCTCAATATATTCAAACGATACCGCGCTCCTGTCGTCTTCACGACGGGAGTACTTCCCTTGGGACTCCAAGTTGTACCTGCATGATAGTCGCTACGCAGTCCCGATTCGTCACCAAACCATATTTCAGCGCCATTCTTCTTAGCCAAACGCTCTATCGACGGGTATTCCTTTTCAAGCCATTGCCTAACTCTTTCAGGGTCCTGCTGGTAAGCCTTCCATGGCGGTTTCTGCGGCGTGATACCCAGCCGCGCCAGTAAACGCCCAACGGAATTCGCGCTCAAACTTACTTTAAATTTCTTCTTGATCAAAATCGCAATGGATTTGCGCGTCCACAAGGCAAATGGAAATTTATGTTGTCGCGGGTCACTGCCTGTCACAGTCTTATAGACCCAAGCAAACATTTTCCCATTGAGTTTCCGTGGGCGGCCACCGCGCTTGCTCGCGTCAAGGGCATTCCATCCTCCAGCATGGTATTTCGCCAGCCAATTATAAATGCAGGGGCGCGAAAATCCCATTGTGCAAACTACTGCTTCTGGACTCTCACCGCTCAGAACTCGCGACACTGCGCGTTTCCGAAACTCGGTCAAAACATCATGCTTAAGCTTTCTGCCGTCTTGATTCTTCATGGCAGTACTTATACCACATTCACCAATTTATGTAAAGACTATTATGGACTGATTAATAATTGGCGATTCAAAACAAATCGCATAGTTTCAATTGGATAGCTTTTCGGGCAGTCGGTTTTCAGGGTTTGTTTTTTTAAACTCTCACGGCGAAAACAGGGGTTCGATCCCCCTTGGGGCTACCAATTAAATCAAACACTTAGAGGCTGTTAACCCACATGGCCATGTGAATTTGTGGTCATTTGTGGACACCCTTCAAAAACCGATATGGCCTTTTTAAGCGTTTCCTCGTCGTAATGGCCATACCTTTCCTTGAGTAGATTCACGCTCTTGTGTCCGGACAATTCCGCCACCGTCATATGATCCACCCCTTTGTTCAAAAGGAACGAACAGAAGAAATGCCGCATGTCATGCGGCCGCGCCCATTCGTACCCGGCTTTTGCCCGGGCACGCTTCCAAGCCTTTTGAAAAGCCCGGATCGTAACATGGAATAACCGGTCATCCCCAAGGACCCGGAAACGCAACTTGAACCGCAAGACCTCCATCAACTTCGAGCAGATAGGAATTTTTACCATGTTCCCGGTCTTCTCTTGTTTCACAACAACCATTCCCGCGGACATATCGATATCCTTCCACGTCAGATTGATTGCGTTCCCCAACCGGAGCCCAGTATAAAAGCGGCCACCACGGCGATCGCCTGGTATTGCTCTTCCAGATAACCGATAATGGCGCTCAAATCAGCTTCACTCAAAAACCGCGTTACCTTCCGTCCCTTGTTCTTAAAAAGAACGTCTGGAACCGCAAAATCCTTGACGGCCAACCGCATGATGTCCCGCAAGACCCGACGTTCCTTTTTGATCGAATCCGCCGGTATATTGGCCTCATTCCGCGATTGAATGTACTTGAAGGCTTCCGCCTGGGGAATTTCCCCAACCGACCTCCCAGTAAAGTATGGGAGAAGATGCAACCTAACAATACCCTCATAACGCCGTTGGCTTTGAGCGGATTTCCCTTTCAAAACAGATCCCAAATACTCAACCGCCAACTCGTCAAAAGTCTTTCTCAACGCCTGATAATCCCCCCTTTCAACCGCCGTTTTTAATTCCGCCAACCGCCGCCCAATGCTTTGGAAAGGCTTACCAGCGCTTGCAGATGTGAGAGTTTTGCCTGTATTAACGCGTCATTGGCGGAAAACAGGGTGCGTTCCGCGTTGAGTGTCGTGTCAATATCGATGAGCCCGGCGTCAAACCGTTTTTGCGACAATTCATAGGCGTTTTTTGCCTCCTGTCCAACTTCCTGCCGGGCATTTTCCTCGGCCAAAGTTTGCGTTGTTGCGGCAAGGGCATTCTCAACATCTGAAAAAGCGGCGATCACGGTCTTGTGAAACTCGTGTAGTAGCTCATTGTAACGCGCTTCCCGGTATTTCAATTCGCCAGCGAGCGCTTCGCCGCGAAAAATCGGTTGCAGAAGAGAACTGCCAAGTGAAAAGAACGCGCTTTCCGGTAACAGAAGCGAGGATAGCGCCGTGCTCGCAAAACCTCCGACCATGGTGAGCGAAATGCTTGGGAAAAGAGCGGCGCATGCCTTGTTGATGTCCGCATTGGCGGCGATGAGGCGTGCCTCGGCGGATTGAATGTCGGGTCTTCGCTCAAGCAGTTCTGAAGGCAGGCCCGGCGTCACAGCGGGCGAAGCGATGCCGGAAATACCGCCGGTTTCTTCCTGTATATGGAGCGATCCCGGCATTTGTCCGACAAGAATGGCAAGCGCATTGGTCTGCTGGCGCAATTTTAATTCCAGCGGCGGTATGGCTGAGAGAAAATTGGCAACGATTCTTTTTTGTTGCGCCAGATCGAGCGCAGTCGCAAGTCCATGATCGAAACGGCGTTGGATGTTACCCTGCAAGTGGTTGGCATTCTCCAGATTATTGCGCGCTATTGCGAGTCTGTCCCGTAAGCCCACAATGCTGAAATAGGCGGTGGCAACATCGGCAGTGATGGTCAGTGTCACTATCAATTGGTCAAGGCGGCTGGATTGCGCCAATGCAAGCGCCGATTCAGAGGCCGAGGCGTTTTTGCCCCAAAAATCAATCTCGTAACTGGCGCTAAGCGAGGCTGTGTAGCAATCCGCCGTTCTTTCCTTGGTGCAGGGTGTAAACTGGCCCGGGACCTGGCGTATGCGTGAGATCCCCGCAGAGGCATCAACGACCGGCAGAAGCGTCGCGCCCGCTATGCGCGCGTACATGTCAGCCTCGCGTATTCGTTCGACCGCCATTTTAATTCCGCCACATCCTAAAATGAATAGTGTTATTACCGCGGGCAAACAGAGTATCTGTTGAGAGAGACCGGGGACGCCTTCCTTGAAAAAAAGTTCACCGTCCTTGACCGCGAACAAGTCAGACAACGGGCGCTTCCGCCGTCGCACGAATAAAACGGTCAAGCCTTTTTACCTCCCTCCCAACCTTGTCAAACCAACGCCTAAAATCACATTTACGCCTTGGGCGCATGACTGCACAGGTTGTATAACCAATCTTCCTTGCCGACGTTTTTGCGCTCGCCAATTCGTTTTGAACCGAACGGCATTGGGAACGCTACATACCGCTGGTTACTCCTCGACACGGCTTCACCGATTCCACACGACCATGACGACCCCGGCAATGGCGGTCACGGCTCCCAGATAGCCCAGAACTCCCACCATCTCCGGGGCCACCCAGCTTGATCCGGCGCTGGTCAGGACGCGCATGGCGAATACGGTGATCAGCGGGTTGAGCGTGATCAAGACGCTGAGGTGCGACAGGGGGATGCGCTTTACGGCTTCCGCCAGGGCGCCGTAGGCGATCAAGGTGTTGAGCCCCAGGAAAACCATCAAGGTCCAATATCCCGCTCCGACCCCTTCAAACTCCGTCCACTGGACGCCGGGAAGCAGTACGATGGCGGCAACGCCGTAAACCAGCATGTTCAACGACTGCGGCTCGTAATCCTTGCTGAGCAGTTTCTGGCAGACCATGAACGCGACCCAACTGAACCCGCCGAGCAGGATGTTCAGGTTCGCCGAGTCATACAGGCCGGCGTCCGCGCTATGGCTTTTCTGGTCCGTGTAAAACAGGAAGAACCCGGCCACGGCAACAACGAACCCCAGGACCTGACGACGGCCCAGACCCTCGCGGAAAAACCCGACCCCCACCAGCGTCAGCAGGACGGGCGCGGTCTGGATCAGGATGGCGGCGTTGGACGGGGAACTGAAATGGATGCCGCGCACCACGGCGAGGTAATTCGCCGCCAGGCTGATCCCGGCGGCAATGCCGAGAAGCGGCGGGCGCAGGATGATCGAGCGGGGGTTCGACCGGTTCAAATGCAATAGCGGGTAGAGGACGGCAAACGCGAAGAGAAACCGGAACCAGACGATCGTGCCGGGGGAAAACTCCTTGAGCGCGATTTTCTGCATGATGGGCAGGACCCCCCAGAGCGCGGTCGTGATCATCGCCATGGCGACGCCGCGAAGGTATTGGGTCCCGCTGTCCGGCCTGGGTTCGTTCAAGAGGAAAGGAAATCCGGCAAGGCCATTAACGCCTGCAAAAGTAATGTCGCTAAAAACATACGCCAACCCAAACAGGTCATCCCTCGACAGGCTCGGATGACGGGGGTTGGAATTGTCACGGAGAGCCCTTCGATAAACTCAGGACAGGCCCGTCGAACCATGACCCGCTCTCATTGATGGCCCAACCCATTGAACGACGCCTATCCACCGGGGACAGCAACGTCGCGTTCGCGCCACTGCGGTAGTGGTCGCCGTTCAGGCGGTTGGACGATCATCGACGCGACGATAAGGCTTGATCCTGGCCACCTGGGACGCGATCCTGCGTTTGGCCTCCATCGTGTCGTAAGCGTTTTGCAAGCGCAGAAAATAGCCCTCGGACAAGCCAAAAAACTTGCATAGACGCAAATCCGTGTCCGCCGTTATGTCGCGCGTTCCCTGCACGATGGCATGAATACGGTTCGGCGGCACGCCTATGGCGCGGCCGAGCTGGTTCTGGCTCAGGCCAACCTCGTTTAAAAATTCTTTTTTAAGAATTTCTCCGGGATGCGGATTGCGAAGCGCGGGCATGATCACTCCCTTTTTTCAAAATAGTTTTCAATGGTAGTCGGCAATCTCGACCTCGGTTGCCTCGCCGTCTTTCCAGCGGAAGCAAATGCGCCATTGATCGTTAATGCGTATGGACATCCGTCCCATCCGGGCGCCTTTCAGGGCTTCCAGATGGTTGCTCGGCGGGTTCTTCAAGTCCTCCAGCGTCGCCGCCGCGTCAAGTTGACGCAACTTTCTCAACGCCCGGTCCTGAATATCGCGCGGCAACTTGCGGGAAACGCGCCCTTCCCAAACCTTCTCCGTTTCCCCGCATTTGAACGACCGGACCATCGTTTCCTTTATAATCCAGTATGCGATACATATCAAGTATTACCTGACCCGCCCCGCGACAGCCGCTGGTCAATCCATAAATTTCATAGACCCGCCGTGACCTCGACCCCGTCCGGCGCGCAGACGACCTTCAGATTTTCCACCTCCAACTCGCGTCCGGTCATGTGAATTAAGCGTGAAATGGTTGGGCAACCAGCCACAAAAGCGGCCTGAACGCCGATAAGACTTTCTGGCTATTTCGATTTCCACTCCGCCGGGAAAGTTTCGGGATTTTCCTTATGCGCCGCTTCCAGAATGCGGAGAGCGGCTTGCAACGATTCTCCGACCTCATCTTCGACCACGTGCAAGCTACCGCCGTAATCGGTCGTATCTCTCGCGCCGCGGAGAAATGAGTAATCGCTCCCGAGCGTTGCCGTCCAGCGCCCGGTCTTTACCAAATCGCGATGCACGGCGCTTTCCAGCGTTGCATGCCGTTTAAAGGCCTTGCCCTCGACGGCAAACAATGCGAAAACGGCATAAAAAGCGGCATAATAAGAGCGGGAAGCGGAACTGTCGGGATCGGTGGGCGCCAGCAGATTGGCGGAATGGAAGGTCTTAACGGCCCGCGCCCAAAGGTCATCCGGCCGCGTCAAAGCAGGACCCCCTCCTCGCTGGCGCTGGAGTAAAGAGAAAATTCCCCTGCTTTATAATCGGAGAAATCCGCCGGCATGGCATGTATTGGCCTGTCAATTTCCAACTGGAATGGATAAAGCGCATCGACAATGATTCGCAAATCGCCCAACGCCCTCACCGGACCTTCCAACAACACCAACAAATCGATGTCGCTTTCGTCGGTGGCCTCCCCCCGCGCCTCCGAGCCATAAAGCACGACGCCCTTGAGTCGGCCGCCATAGATCTCTTGCAGTTTTATTTTGATGCGTTGAAGCGTCTCTTGTGAAATGCGCGTTTTGATCATAACGGGTCCCTTTTCTTGTCCATATCATACCACCACGCCGCGGAATTTCTACCGCTTTGATCCCTTCGCGGCCCTTCGCCCGATCCTCATTTCCCCGCCAGCAAATCCTCCCACCACTCCGGCGGTGGCAAGATGTCTTGGTTGTCCTCCATAATCAAATTTTGAATCGAATGGGATGAGCGAATTTACCATCCTTCCAAAGTTTGATTGGATTTTGGATCTTTTTTATCTTTGCGTTTTTTTGACCGGCATTGACAACCACATAAATCCAATATTTCCCGCCTTCATTTTGATCGAATAATTTTCTGGCAAATTCCCATTGGGTTCCAGTTATGTCTACGAATTCTTCTTCATCGCCCTGTTTGGTTTTGACCTCAATGTATTCGGTTTCCACGTTGTCTTTTGTTACGCAAAAATCATGGCCTCTACCTGTATCGGAGCAAGCATTCAACCAAATCACCTCAATAGTGGCATTCCCATCGGCAAAACGGAATCCGCGCTCCGTATCTGCTAGTGTAGTGTCTCAATAATAGTTTTACAATGAACGACCTTGGCCAGGATTTCATCGGCCTTTTTGGTCCAAACGAAAGGTTTGGGATTCGTGTTGTTGATGCGGATAAAGTCTTTGATCGCCGCGATCAGTTCCGGCACGCTCTTGAAAACGCCGCGCCGTATCCGCTTGCGCGTGATCTCGGCAAACCAGCGTTCCACCAAGTTGAGCCACGAGGAACTCGTGGGCGTAAAGTGCAGATGAAATCGCGGATGCTTCTTGAGCCATCTCTTCACATTG
>JACRGP010000159.1 GCA_016217765.1 Nitrospinota bacterium
ATCGCGACCAGGCGTCGGTTGCGAATAGGAATGGCTTACCCTTGCAAAATCCCCCCTTGCCCCCCTTTGCCAAAGGGGGAGTCATGGGGATGGGGGGATTTGCCTTCGGCGTCTCGCCGGAACAGGCGGAAAAGTTGAGGGACCGGTTGACGGAAGTTTCCCGGCGGTTGGACCGTCCCTTGGCGGAACGCATGGACTCGGCGATGGAGCGGGCCTTCGCGTTGTGGGACGTTTCGCTTTTCGCCGAGGAAAATATCGCGGTCGTCTTGGAACATCTGAAAAGGGAAACCCTCCGGCTGAAGAACGCGCTCCGCGCCGGAGCGCCGCCGGGGACGGCCCCGGGGCCAACGCCGCCTCCCGCCGACGCGGAGGCGGAGGGCGCCTCCCACTTGCGGAATCCCCCCCTCCCCATGACTCCCCCTTTGGCAAAGGGGGCGGGGGGGATTTTGCCAAAGGGGGGCAAGGGGGGATTTTGCCAGGGTAAGCCATTCCTATTCTCAACCGACGCCTGGTCGCGATCAAAGCCCAGACAAATCGCTTGCTCGCGCGCCAGTCCGGGGCCGAATAGCGCCTCGACCATCCTGCCGAAAAGCAGGGCTTCCAGGACCGTCCGGTCCAATCCAACGGATTCGGGAGAATGGGCAAGGATCCATTGCCGTTTTTTCCGGTCGGGAAGGTTCAAAAACTCGAACGGGTCGAAACTGAGCGACACGGCGCCGAGGGTTTCGCGGACCCACCGGTCCCCCTCCTCGTATTTTTTGACGACGCGGTTGATGCGGATGGGCCGCCGCTCCTTGCGTCCGGCCTCGCGTAAAAAACGTCGCTCCACCCTGACCAGTCCGGCCAGCACGCCGCTGGGCCCAACGCCGCCTCCGGCTGACGCCGAGGCGGGAACGGCGCCCCCTTGTAAAATCCCCCCTCGCCCCCCTTTGTCAAAGGGGGGATGGGGGGATTTGCCTTCGGCGCCTCGCTGGGTTTCCGCGACGATCTCTACGGACATCTCGGGAAGCGAGGTGAACTGCAAGAGGTCCTCCAGCGTCCTGGCCTTCCCGGGAATTTCTCCCAGCAGGCCCAGCTTGAACGCTTCAAGGACAGCCGATTTGCCGACGCCATTGACGTTGTCCGAGGTGAACAAATCCAGACCCGTCAACTCCGTCGTCCGGTCCTGGTCCTTGAATCCGCGGTTGACGATTCGCCTGATCATAAAAACCTCTTCGCTGGCCCCTTTTGGGGAAGTTGGTGTTATAATCGATCCCAAAACGCTGAGCGGCAACGTCCGCTCTTTTGGAGACTATAGTCTCATTTACAATTCCAATATGAGACATATTTATCATCCTGTCAAGCGGAAAAACGAATAAAAAGCGAAAATATTTTTTCACCCAGCCCTTGCCTTGACTCCTAAAACCCACAAAACCGTCTTAGAGCGAATCTCCTTACTGCAAGAAAATCAAAGCCTTGCTGATTTTTGCCGACAGGTGGGTCTGAATTACCGCACAGCCCAGAAATGGTTCCAGCGCGGGAATGTCCCCGACACGGATTCCTTGGTGAAGATTGCCGCGCATTTCCGGGTGGACCTCAACTGGCTGGTCCGCGGGGAAAGCCCCGCCTCCCCGCTCCTGGCCCATGCGGTCAAGAAATTGAAACTCTTCCGCAAAAGAAAAGGCTGGTCCCTTGAAGAACTGGGCGAAAAAATGTCCCCGCAAAAACTGGAGGCCGCCGTACTCGAGCTGTTCGAGAAAGGCGCGGCCGCCCCGTCCCTGGACTTTTTTCAGGAGGCCGCCCGAATCCTGGGCGTCTCCTTCCACGAGTTCTGGCGCGAGGAAGAACCGCCCGCGGGACCGCAACCGGAATTGAAGGTGTTCCAAACCTACGGTTCCAAGTCCCTGCCCATCCGCGACGAGGATTACGTGACCGTTCCCCTGACCCGTTCGGCCATCGCGGCGGGCCAGCCGATCCTGGCGGAAAACCAAATCGAGGACTACGTTTTATTGCACGTCCGCGCGGCGGGCCAGCGCCACAACCTGGTGGCCAGCAGGGTCGACGGCGATTCCATGGAGCCGATGTTGCATTCCGGCGACATCGTGGTGATCGACCGGGACGACAAGCGCGTCCTGAAAAACAAAATGTACGCCATATTTTATGAGGACGGCCTGACCGCCAAATACGTGGAACGGCAAAAAGACCTGTTGATCCTCCGCCCGATCAATCCCAACTCCCAAGTCCAGGTCGTCAACCTCGCCGAATGCCCGGACCCCGTCGTGGGCAGAATCATCGGCGCCTGGAAAGAGTTGTAAAACCGCTTTTTATTGTCCAGGAAACCGATTTCCCCTTGTACATCAAGGCTTTTCCTGTGTTACAATGAAATGCTATGAGCGCCTCTGAAAATCCCCCAGCCATGCCGCCAGGACCGGGAGGAGGTCCGTTGCCTTCCTTTAAAATCCTTTTGGCCGACGACATGCCGATGAACCTGGCGCTGGCCATCAAACTGCTGACGCGCCGAGGCCATCAAGTGACGTCGGTGGAAAACGGCAAACAGGCCGTCGAGGCCTTCAAAAACGAACGCTTCGACGTCGTCCTCATGGACATGCAAATGCCCGAGATGGACGGCCTGGAAGCGGCGCGCGCCATACGAAAGTACGAGGCGGAACAGTCCCAAAAAGGACGCGTCCCCATCATCGCCATGACCGCCAACGACGACGTGAGCGACAAGCGCGAATGCGAGCAGGCGGGGATGGACGGTTTCATCACCAAACCCCTCGAAATCAAAACGGTCGATCCCACCATCCGCGCCATCGTGGAAAAAACCAAAAGCCCGCCCTCCTAGAAGCCGCCAGCGCGACGCTGGGTTCAACGCCGCCTCAGGCTGACGCCGAGGCGGAGGGCGCCTCCCCCTTGTAAAATCCCCCCCTCCCCATGACTCCCCCTTTGGCAAAGGGGGCGGGGGGGATTTTGTCAAAGGGGGGCAAGGGGGGATTCGCATTTCGGCGACCGCTTCTGCGTCATCGCCGTGCCGCCTTCGGGCGCTTTCTCCATCCTCTCGCGGTAAACGATCAAGTCCCGGACACACCGGTGGAAGTCCTCGTAGGGATAATAGCGGTATTTCCCCGCGCGGTCCTGAAACCAGACTTTTTTGGGGAGGCCGATCGCCGCGCGGTCGTCCAGATGCAAACCGGGACGGTTCCAGAAAGGATAAATCCCGATACTCAGGAAAGACCATTTGTAAGCCAGCAGAGCCTGCTCCAGCACGTCGCGCGGCCGGTCGGACCCCCGCTCGCGGATATGCAGGTCCGCCGCCAGGCCCAGGTAATGAAGCGAATTCTCCGAGTGCCCCGACACCGCGAACCCGCCGTTCTTGTGGACAACCATGGGCGAATCGATCTGCGACCGGAAATTGTCCAGCTTGAGAATAAATCCGATCCCCATGTCGAAATCGCCGTCGTGCCCTTCCGGCCTGAACTCCTCCCGCGTGAAATATTTGATGTCGCTCCAATCCATTTCCCGTCCTTTGCGCACTTGTAGTTGCCCGATTTATCGGGCCACCGCCCCCTCCGGGGCGGGAGACGCCCCCCTTACAAATCCCCCCTCCCCCCCTTTTTTTTCAAAGGGGGGGGACGTCCCCCTTTAACAAAGGGGGATCGAGGGGGATTTGCATTTCAGCGAACGCTCCGCGTCACCGTCCACTCTCCAACCCCACCGCGCCGTCCGCCCGTCGGCCAGGTTCACGACCGGGCCCATCGTGACGGCGACCCAGGTCGGCGAGCCCGCCCCGCCGTCGCGCGTCGCCCCGCTTATGGTGACGGTATTACCGCTCACCGTGGCGCTGGAACCGCTCTCGGCGTAATACTCGTAATTCGCCTCGATTGTGTAGTCCTGGTCGGCGTTCGCGCCCGGCGCGCCTGTCGCATTCTTGTAAAGTTTGTTCGCCGAGTCGTAAGTCCAGCCGGTACTGGCGCTCGTGTCCACCATGTTGGTCGAGGTCTGGAACGACCCCTTGAACCCCTCCTCCGCCATCAGGGCGTCGAGCCCCTGCACTTCCTCCATGGCGTAAATGGAACCGGCGGCGGATTCCATCGTCTGGCCGAGGACGGAGATTAAAAATACTGCGATCCATGAAAACCAAAATC
>JACRGP010000162.1 GCA_016217765.1 Nitrospinota bacterium
CGGGATTATGAAAGTCAAAAGCGGGTTGGCAGTGGCTGTTCTGTTTTGGTTTTTTGCCGCTTTCCCGGCGCTTGCCGGGGACCTGGAGAAACCCAGTAAAGCGGAGGTCATCGAGGAGGTCTCGCGGTTCACCGGATTGGCAGGAGACGTGGTGGGCCTGGTCCATGAGGAGAAAGCCGCGCTGTTCGAAAACGTCAATCACGCCGTCTTTGCCGCCAAGGCCGTGAACATGATCGCGGACGCCAGGGACCAGGAACTGGCGACGGAGATCGCCATGCAAGGCGTGGAATATGGTCTGGACAAGATCAAGGAGAAATTCCTGCCGGTCGCCATGAACGGGTTCCTCGCGGCGGCGGGAGTCTACAAGGCCTCACTGGAAATCATCCGCGACTACATCGTCATCCCCAGGTTTGACGACGCCATTTACCAGGCCTACAAGGCGTCCCGTTCGGGCGATTCGAAAATGGACGCGAGCCCGGAGGCGCGCGAGACGGGCTTCGCGGCGGGCGTCATGAACAGCGCCAGCGGCTATTACATGGTCAAGGGCAGGATGTTCGACGACATGGTCAAGGCCCGGAGGTTGAACAAGGACGTGATGGGCGAGCCGATGGTAAAGAAACTGGAACGCCAGATCGACGATTTCTGGATCAACCGGCTGGAGGCCCGTTACCAATTGGAGTTACTGAAGACGCAAAAGGACAACCTCAAGGCCGAGACCTGGAAAAGAGTGGCCAAGGACCTGGACGCCATCCGCGCGGAGGCGGCCAGGCCGCGCGCCGCCCAGGGGCCGGACGGTTTCTTCTTTTCCGACGGCAACCTCCCGAAAGGATTTAAACGCCTGGTCGATCCCTCCCGCCCGGACGACTTCAAGATCGACAGCGACGCGGGCGCGAAGCTCAAGTTCCAGCATTTCTTCATGCTCGACTCCGATTACCTGAACGGGCTTGTCGAAAACCGGGCGCCCAAGCAAGCGCCCTCTTACAAACTGCCCGGCGACGACGCCAAGGCGAACCCGTCGCAGATCGAGGTTTCCATTTCGCTCCGCCCGCGGCCGGAGTGGGCCGACACCATCAGGCAACAGCTCAAGAACAAAACCCTGACCGTCGATCTGTCGGGCGACGGCATCGCGGCGGGAGGGTGCAAAAGCGCTACGGAGTCCCGCTACTACTTCCATTGCAATTTTGTCAAGGGAGGATGGTACGCGGAACTCATCACCTGGAGCTTGCCCGCCAGGCAACTCCAGGACTGGCAGGCCCAGGAAGTGAAACGGCACGACGGCAAACCGGGGAAATACGTGGACCAGACGACCACGTCGATGGAACTGACCCAGCAAATGGCGAAAACCGTTGCGTCCAAGATCCCCGCCGGTAAATAAGCGGCGGATCGCATAACGGCATTAAACTTGGAAGGAACCTGGATATGAAGATTAAATGCAACAAGACGGTCTTGGTTGTTCTATTTTTGCTTTTTGGCGCTCTCCCGGCCATTGCAGGGGAATTGTCGAAACCCACCCGGGCGGAAGTGATCGACGAGGTTTCGCGGTTCACCGGATTGGCCGCGGACGCCGTGGGCCTGGTTTATGAGGAACACGCCGCGCTGTTCGAAAACGTCAATCACGCCGTTTTTGCCGTCAAGGCCGTGAACATGATCGCGGACGCCAGGGACCAGGAGTTGGCGGCGGAGATCGCCATGGAAGGCCTGGACTATGGCCTCGGCAAGATCAAGGACAAGTTTCTGCCGGGCGCGGTGAACGGTTTCCTCACAATGGCCGGCGTCTACCAGACCTCGCTGGAAATCCTCCGGGATTATGTCGTGATCCCCAAGTTCGAGGAATCCATTTACCAAGCCTACAAGGCGTCCCGTTCGGGCGATTCAAAAATGGACGTACACCCGGAATCGCGGGAAACGGCCTTTGCGGCGGGCGTCATGAACAGCGCCAGCGGCTATTATTACGTCAAGGACAAGATGTTCGAGGAAATGATAAAAAAGAAGAATTGGACGCGGGAGAGCGTGAGCGAGCGTTGGAGAACTCAGATCGACGATTTCTGGATCAAGCGTCTGGAAAGCCGCTACCAGTTGGAGGCGCTGAAGGCCCAGAAGGAAAAACTCAAGGCCGAGGCCTGGAAAATCGTTGCCAGGGACCTTGACGCCATCCGCGCCGAGGCGGCCAAACCGCGTCCCAGAAAGGAACAGGTAAACATCCCCGCGGCTGGCAACGTCCCGGGCGACAATAAAGGCGGGAAAAACCTGACTGGCTCATCAACCTCTAAAGACAAGGACGCCGTCGTTTGCGCAAGCCTGGTGAAAGCCCTGGAAGCCAATGTGAACAAATACGTGTCGCCGGGTTGCGTCAACCGGCTTGAACTGATCGTTCCCTACTCCTATCAGAATGGCGACTGCGTCGGGGCGCATAAAATTTGGAACCGCTGTCCACAACAAGACAATATCGAACGCGCCATAAACGAATGGGCCTCAAAGGAAAACCCGGGCCGGGTATCCATAGGAGCGGTGCGTCAACAATACGAAAAGGAATTCCCGAATCTCCCATGGCGGTGACATCCGTCACGGGAGCAATAATAAAAATGGATTGCATTTGAAATCGCACTTGGTTGATAATCGCCGTAGCCAGGTCTATTCATGCAATGGCGAATAGACGTGGACACTTCTTTTTTGCGCCCCATTCGACGGGCGCCGAACTTTTTTTCGCCCAAATTCATGATCAAAAAAATTCTCATAGCCAACCGCGGGGAAATCGCGGTGCGCATCGTCCGCGCCTGCTCCGAACTGGGCATCGAATCGGCGGCGATCTATACGGACGCCGACCGCCACGCCCTGCATGTCAAAAAGGCGGACCATGCCTATCACATAGGGTCGGACCCGGTCATCGGATATTTGAACCCGCATAACATCGTCAATCTGGCGGCGGCTTCCGGATGCGACGCCCTGCATCCCGGATACGGTTTTCTTTCCGAAAATCCGCTACTGGCCGAGGCGTGCGCGCGCAGAAACATCAAGTTCATCGGCCCCTCGGAGCGGGTCATCCGGCAAATGGGCGACAAGATCCAGGCCCGCCAGGCCATGATCGAGGCGGGCATCCCGGTCATCCCGGGGAGCGACGGGAACCTCTCCAGCGTCGAGGAAGCCCTGGCCCTGGCGAACCGGATCGGTTACCCGGTCATGTTGAAGGCCACCAACGGGGGCGGCGGACGCGGCATCCGCCGTTGCAACAACGCGGGGGAATTGAAGAAAAATTACGAGCGGGTGATCTCCGAGGCGCAAAAAGCCTTCGGCGCGCCCGAGGTGTTTCTGGAAAAATGCGTGCTCAACCCCAAGCACATCGAGGTCCAGGTCCTGGGGGACAGCCACGGTAACGTCGTCCACCTGTTCGAACGCGACTGTTCGATACAGCGGCGCAACCAGAAGTTGATCGAGATCGCCCCTTCCCCGCAATTGACGCCGGAGCAACGGCGCTATGTCGGCGACTTGGCGGTCAAGGCCGCCCAGGCGGTCGGCTACGAGAACGCCGGGACCGTCGAGTTCCTGCTGGACGGCGACAACCGGTTCTACTTCATGGAAATGAACGCCCGTTTGCAGGTCGAGCACCCGGTGACCGAGACCATCACCGGCATCGACATCGTGCAGGAACAAATCCGCGTCGCGGGCGGTCTGCCCCTGCAATACAAGCAGTCGGACATCCGCCATCAGGGTTACGCGATGGAGTTCCGCGTCAACGCGGAGGATCCGCAAAACGGTTTTTTACCCAGTTTCGGACGCATCACGCGGTATTACGCCCCCGGCGGACCGGGCGTGCGCACCGACGCCGCGATGTACACGGGCTACGTGATCCCTCCCTATTACGATTCCATGTGCGCCAAGCTGATCGTCTGGAATTTGACCTGGGAAAGCCTCATCGACCGGGGTCTGCGGGCCTTGAACGACATGATCGTGTTCGGCGTGAAAACCACCATCCCCTACTATCGCGAAATCCTGAAAAATCCGGACTTTCGAAGCGGCAAGTTCAACACCAACTTCGTGGAAACCCACCCGCACCTGACCCAGTATACCGTACGGCATCCGCCCGAGCTTGTGGCCGTCGCGATTTCCGCCGCCATCGCGGCCCACGAAGGGATTTAACAGTCCCCAATTTCAAACCCAATAACCATCGACAATCGCAAACTTATGCCCAAGGTACATTTAACCGAATTGGTACTGCGCGACGGCCATCAGTCGCTGATTGCCACCCGCATGCGGACGGACGACATGCTTCCGATCTGCCAGAAACTGGACAACGTGGGGTTCTGGTCCCTGGAGGCCTGGGGCGGCGCCACGTTCGACGCCTGCGCGCGTTTCTTGCGGGAAGACCCCTGGGAACGCCTGCGCAAACTCCGGCGCGCCCTGCCCAACTCCCGCCTGCAAATGCTCCTGCGCGGACAAAACCTCCTGGGGTACCGCCATTACTCCGACGACGTGGCGCGCCTGTTCGTCCAGAAAGCCGCCGATAACGGCGTGGACATTTTCCGCATTTTCGACGCCATGAACGACCTGCGCAACACCCGGACGACGGTCGAAGCCGTCAAGAAAGCGGGCAAACACGCCGAGGGGGCGATCAGTTACACCACCAGCCCGGTCCACAACATCCCCTACTTCGCCGGTCTGGCGAAGGAGTTCGAGGCGATGGGGTGCGACACCCTGGCGATCAAGGACGCGTCGGGCCTGCTTGCCCCCTACCACGCCGCGGATTTGGTCCGGGCCATTAAAGACGCCGTCTCCATCCCGGTCCACGTCCACAGCCAC
>JACRGP010000156.1 GCA_016217765.1 Nitrospinota bacterium
CCCTCCCCCAGCCCCCTCCCCAGCGTGACGCTGGACTCAATAGGCGCGGCTCCGATGGCGAATGGGAGTCATCGGGGGCAATCCGGGCTTGGCCATCCCGCTCCGGGGCGTTCCCCGGTCAAGGGAGGGGAGTAATTTGAGGGCCGAGCCAAAGGGTTCATTTTGTCAGGCGCTTTAAAATGACCTCATCGCAAACATTGATCGACAAGACCCGCGCCCATGTCGAAAGCGCCCTTTCGGGCGATGGATCGGGACACGACTGGTGGCACATCCACCGCGTCTGGAGCCTGGCCAAGACCATGGCGGACGCGGAAGGGGCCGGGCGGACCGTCGTGGAACTGGCCGCCCTGCTCCACGACATCGGCGACTGGAAATTCCACGGCGGCGACGAAACCATCGGTCCCGCCCGGGCCGCGGAGTGGCTGACGAGCGCGGGCGCGGACCCGCGGACCGTCTCCGAGGTGGCGGAGATCGTGTCCGGCATATCCTTCAAGGGGGCCGGGGTCCCGACCCCCATGCGTACCCTGGAGGGCCAGGTCGTGCAGGACGCCGACCGGCTGGACGCCATGGGGGCGATAGGCATCGCGCGGGCTTTCGCCTACGGCGGCCACGCGGACCGGCCGATCTATCATCCCGGCCAGCCGCCCGTCATGCACCAAAACTTCGAACAGTACAAAAAGAGCGACGGGCACACCATCAACCATTTTTACGAGAAGCTCCTCCTGCTTAAGGACCGAATGAACACGGCGACGGGGAAAAAGCTCGCCGAGGAAAGACACCGGTTCATGGAAATTTACCTGGAACGCTTTTTCAAGGAATGGAATGGAGAATCCTGATACCGCCGTCAAAAAGGCCGCGAGGCTCATCAAGGAGGCCCGCCGGGCGCTGTTTCTCACCAGCGCCGGGATGAGCGCGGACTCCAACATCCCCACCTTCCGCGACAAGGACGGTTACTGGAGGAATTTTCCGCCGTTCAAGAAAAAAGGGCTGGAGGCGCAGGACCTCGCCAGCCCCTGGGCGTTTCGCAACGAGCTGGCCCACGCGTGGGCCTTCTACGAATGGCGGCGCAGAAACGCGCGCGAAAACCGCCCCCACCAAGGGTACGAAATCGTCAACCGCTGGATAACGGAGCGCTTCGAGGAGGCTTTCGTCCACACCACCAACACCGACGGCTACCATCTGCGCTCCGGCTGTCCCGAGGACCGCGTGCGCGAAGTGCACGGCTCCCTGTGGCGCCTGCAATGCCTGGACGCCTGCCGTGGCGATTTCTGGGAGGACCTCGCGGTCCCCTTGTGCCAGTTGAATTACGACACCATGGAGGCGTCGGGGTTTCCGCTCTGCCGGCGGTGCGAAAGCATCGCCCGGCCGCACATCCTCATGTTCGGCGACGCCGAATACGTCGGCCATCGATGGCAGGACGAAAACTTCCTCAAGTTCCTGCAAAAACCCGCGGACGTGGTCGTGCTGGTGGGAAGCTCGGGGGCAGTCCCCACGAACGATTACATCGCCTTGCAACTCCAGGAACGCGGCGCCCGGATCATCAACATCAACCCCGACCCCGCCGCCAACGCCATCGCGCGGACGGAGCACTTCCTGCCGCTCAAAAGCAAAGAGGCGTTTATCCGGCTGGATTCCCTGCTCGACGAAGTTTGATCGACCCGTATGACAACGACCTTGACATTCCCCGAGGCGTTAGTCCACATCGCCGAAACGGGCGGTGGGAAAAGGCGCGTCTCCGCGGAACTCCTGGACCCGCTCCGGTTCATATCCGTCCGGCAATGCGAGACCGCCTACCCTCTCGATCTGATCCAGCTCGTCCTGGACGTGAAGGGGCCGCTCTGGGTCTGCGACGAAATCGCGCGCGACGAGGACGAGAACTACGTGCAAAAAAAGTTGCGCAACGACCTGCTGGGATACCTGCCCGCGTCCGCGTTCGCGTCCAAGACCATCCTCGACTTCGGTTGCGGAAGCGGGGCCTCGACGGTAATCCTGGGAAGAATGTTTCCCGACGCGCGGATCGCCGGGGTCGAACTGGACCCAAACCTCCTGCGGCTGGCGCGCGCCCGGGCCGAATTCCACCGGCTCGGCAACGCGACCTTCCATCGTTCGCCAGACGCAAAAAGCCTGCCTGACGAACTGGCCGGGTTCGATTTCGCCATCCTCAGCGCGGTCTACGAGCATCTGCTCCCGGACGAGCGCCGGACGGTCCTTCCCGAAATCTGGGCGCGCCTGAAACCCGGCGGGACCCTGTTCATCGACCAGACGCCCTATCGCTATTTCCCGGTCGAAGCGCACGCCACCGGCCTTCCCCTGATCAACTACCTGCCGGACCGCTGGGCGCACAAGATGGCCGTCAAATTTTCCCGGAGGGTGGCCTCCGGCGAAACGTGGGAGGGCTTGTTGCGAAAAGGCATCCGCGGGGGGAGCGAACGGGAGATCCAGAAAATCCTCAGGGGGAAAAGCTCAAACCATCCGCCCATCCTCCTCGAACCCGGACAGAACAACCTGCGCGACCGGATCGACTTGTGGTACTCGAACATGGACGTCAGGCGTTACCCGCGCGTGGCGCGGATGGTCAAATACTTCGCCAAAACGGTCCAATGGCTGACGGGCGCCGTCGTCGTCCACTCGCTCTCCCTCGCCATCCGAAAACCCGCCGACCCCGATCTTCCCCCTTGTAAAGGGGGACCGAGGGGGATTTAATATGAAATACGACGCGTTCAACCTCATGCAAAGGAACCGTGAATATGAAACCTATCGTCGCCGCAATACTGATCGGTTTGGCCCTATCGTCGAACGCCTATGCGGAGGAGCCTTCTCCCAAGCCCCCCGCCCCGCCGGCCCAACCGGCCGGGTCCGAGGAAATCGTCAAAGCCATTGCCGAGTATCTGAAGGAATTGCAGAATTCCAATGCCGGACAACAACGGGCCCAGATCTATTTTTCCTGCATGAAATCCCAGGACGAAAAAACCACTCCCGAGATCAAGCACAAGAATTGCCTGGAGTTGATGGACAGGATCTTCCCCAAGTGATTTGCCGGACCCGACAGGCTTGGCAAGGAAACTTTACTTGGGGGCGACAGTAAGGACGAAGTAATTTTTTATGATTTTCTTTTCCATCAACTGGTCCGCGAACGTCTGGGCTTCCTCCCTGCTGGCAAAATTTCCCGCGCGGATTTTATACCAATTCCCCCCGGCGGAACGCTTGGACGTCGTCACATAGAGGTCTTCGACCCCTTTACTCCGCAGGTTCTTGACGATCCGGTCGGCCTGGCCCTGGCTGATCACGGCGGCCACCTGGACGGTGTGCTTTCGGGTATTGATGGGTTCGACGGGTTCCGGCGGCGCTTTCGGGACTTCCGCCACGGGGGGCGGTTTCTGGAAAATGCTGTCCAGCCCTTCCTTCAAGGATTTAAACCGGGTCGCGCCCAGGACCAGCAAAACCGCGAGCCCCACGGACGCCGCTTTGAAGCCAATCCCCGTCGAAGCGAAAGAGCGAGCGGCTCCGCCGAACGCCAAAAGCGCGTAACCGAGCCCCTGTCTCAGCCAGACAAACAGGCTTTTGAAAACCGGCTCCTGGAGAGGTTCGATCCCCATCCGGCCCTTGACGGCCTCCAGCTCTTTCAGGTCCTCGCGGGCGATCAATTTGAATTTCCGGCTGGCGCGCAGTCGTTTTTCGTCCTCCGACCGGGCGATCGCCTCCTGGCGGTCCTTGGCCAGATCGGCGAATATTCCCCCGCAACGCTCGTGCAGGGCGGAGTCGGCCGCGCGCCACTGCCCGCCGTGAAAACTCCGGCCCAGGACTTCCCGCAGGGTTTGCTCCTCGGGGGGACGGAACGGCAAGGCCTCCAGGTAAAAGTTCAACGCGAACGCGTCGGTCCGTTCCCTCGCCAGCAACAAAGGCAGGACGAACTCGACGATCTGGCCGGCGCGCGCGCCGCGGTTTTGCAGGGCCTTGAGGAACAAGGGTTGCGTCTTCAAGGTAAATTGTTTTTTGTCGAGAAAAACGGAGGCCAGATGGCCGACGATCTCCGGGTCCCGGTAGTCCTCGGCTTTCAGGATAACCAGCAACAAGTCGATTTCGCTCTGGCCCAAATCGCTCCAGTTGCCCAGGATGGCGACCAGCGGGGCGCGGAATTTGGAGTCGCGCGGGTTTTGCAGGAAGGCTTTCAGATAGACCTTGGTGGCCGAGGGGTCCATGCGCCCCGCGGCCAGCAAATACTCCGCGTAGTCATGGACCAGTTCCGCCCTGAAGCGCCGGCTCTTCCGCGGGAGGAAATAGGACGAGTAGGTTAGCGAGAGGGCGCGCTCGTACTGGCGGATCGCCTCGTCCTCGTTTTTTCCCAGGTCGGGGTCCTTGACCCTGTGAATGGCGTTGAGCAGGAGTTGCTCCCCGACCAGTCCGTAGACGAAGAACCCCAGGAAAACGCAAACGCCGGCGATAGTCCATTCGAGGACCGAGTCGTCGTAAGACGCGTCCGGCATGACCGCCTCGTGCGCGATGTAGAGCGCAAAAAACCCGAGGGTCGCCATGAGGAACAGGGAGACGCCCGTACGGACAATGAAATATTTAAGGGTTTGATAAAGCATCGGCGTTGACTGGAGTCGCGGAGTTATAGGGGAATCCAGAATAGAGCGGACATGTGTAGTTCATGAGCGAGTCCTTTTGTCCCCCCTTTGGAAAAGGGGGGCTGGGGGGATTTTACAAGCGACCCGCGCTCCAAATCCCCCTGAGTCCCCCTTTGCTAAAGGGGGACTTTAGAGATTCAAGGCGGCGGACGCAATTGGGTTTCTTCCTTGACCGCGACCTCCACCCCTTCCGGGGAACCGCCTTCCGCCAGATGTCCCGTTTGCGGGTCCACTTTTTCGAACTTGATCCCGGCGGGGACGGGGAAATTGATCTTGTTTTTCCCTTCCAGCGCCTTTTGCATGAAATTCACCCAGATGGGCGCGGCTCCGGCCGACCCGGTCAGGCCATGCCTGGAGGTATCCCGCATCGGATGATTGTCGTCGTAACCGACCCAGACGGAGACGGCAAGGTCCTTGGTGAACCCGTCGAACCAGGTATCCTTGAAATCGTTGGTCGTCCCCGTCTTGCCGCCGGCGGGATGCTCGAATCCCATTTTGCGGACCACGCTACCGGTGCCGCCTTCCACCACGCCCTTCATCATGTCCAACAGCGGATATACGGACTTTTGCGGGAACCGCTGGATGCCGAGATAAAAATGCTCGTACAGCCGGTTGCCGTTGTAGTCCTCGATCCACTGGACAAAATAGGGTTTGTTGTAAACTCCCAGGTTGGCGATCGCGCTATAGGCGGCGGCCATCTCCAGCGGCGACACGCCGGAAGTCCCGAGCGCCAACGAAAGATGGTTTCCCAGAGGGGACGTGATGCCGAACTGCCGGGCGGTCTCGATCACGCGCGCCGGCGTCGTAGCCTGGACCAGTTTCGCGGAAACCACGTTGATCGACCGCATCAGGGCCTTCTTGAGAACGATGTCCCCGGCGAATTCGTCCTCGAAGTTTTGCGGCTCCCACGGCGAACTCCCGGGAATGTCTATCGTGATCGGCTCGTCCTTGACGACGGTGGCGGGAGAATATCCCAGCGTCTCCATGGCCGTAAGATAAACGAAGGGTTTGAAGGAAGACCCCGGCAGACGGTTGCTGGAAACCGCGCGGTTGAACTGGCTACGCGAGTAGTTGCGCCCGCCCAACAGGACCCGCACCGCGCCGTTCCGGTTTTCAATCGCCACCAGGGCGACCTGCAGGGGTCCATGCGCGTCGGCTTCCCGCATTTTCTTGTCCAGGTCCTCAAGGTGGTTTTCGGCGGCCTTCATGGCGAATTTTTGCAGGCGCGCGTCCAGCGTCGTGAAAATCTTGGTCCCCCCGAAGTGGACGAAATCCTTTCCGTAATCTTCCTCAAGAAGGCCGACGACGTAATCGATGAAATACAAGTTGGGGTCGGACTCCCCCCTGGAGTCGGCCAACTCCAGCGAGGAAGCCAGGGCGTCCTCCTTTTGCCGGGGAGTTATGGCCCCGGCCTTGACCATCCTGTCCAGCGCGTAGTCCGCCCGCCGGACGGCGCGGTCGTAATTGGTGAACGGGTTGGCGTTGTTGGGGGAATTGGGAAGCCCTGACAGCAGGGCGGCCTGCAACAAGGTCAGGTCCTTGGCGCGTTTCGCGAAATAGACTCTGCTGGCGTCCTCCACCCCATAGGCCCCGTTGCCGAAATAGACCTGGTTGCAATAAGCCTCCAAAATCCGCTGTTTGGTGAAAGTGGCCTCCATTTGCAGGGCGATCAGGAGTTCCTTGATCTTTCGCACCCAGTTTCTTTCGAACGAGAAGAACAGGTTCTTGGACAATTGCTGGGTGATGGTGCTTCCGCCCTGGGCGATGCGCTTTTCCCGGAGGTTCCTGAACATGGCGCGGAACAGGGCCAGGTGGTCCACGCCCTTATGGCGGTAAAAACTCGCGTCCTCGACGGCGATGATGGCTTTCAGGAAATCGGGCGAAATGTCCTCGATCGGGACCGGACGCCGCTCGCCCAAAACGGCGACCCGTTCGCCGTCGACGGAATAGATTTCCGTCGGGAGGCTGAGGTTGATCTTTTCCAGCGTGTCGGGCAATTGCGGGAGGTCGCGGCTGAGGACGAGGTAAACCCCGATGCAGGCAAAAACCGCCAGGAGGAAGATCCCCAATGCCGCGAAAAACAGTTTTTCGACGAGAGGACGGGTCAATTCTTCTCCGCGTAAGGCTCTTCATACACGTCCTTGAAAGAACCTTGAGAGTTGTCCAGATCGTTTTTTTCGATCTGGGACAACAGATTGTTCGCCACTTCCAGCGGCACGGGGATGAGGAGGATGTCGGTGTGAAAATCCGTTTCGTATTCGATGCCGAACAGCGTGGTCTGGGGATTGGCCTCGAAACTCTCGCTCATGACCCCCAGCCGCGTCACGTGGTAGTTTTTTTCCAGGAACCATTTGGGGTCGGGGAACAGGGCCTTCTGGGTCGCCGGATCCAACGTCCGCAGGAGCGGCAGGAATTCCTTGATCGGGAAAATCAGGTCTTCCTTGAAATTGGCCTCCTCCAACCGTCCGCGTTTGATCGTGCGCGTGGACTGGACCTCGAACAATATCGAGGCGGGAAGGGAGATTTCCTTGATGGGATTGTTGGACCCGTCGATGAAACTGACCGCGATCGCCGATCCGGAATTATTCAGGAGGACCCGCCTCCAACTTTGGTTCGCGTCGATTTCCATCAGTTCGAAGGGGGAGACGATGCGGTGCGACCACTGGCCCGGATAGTCGAAATACAAGCGCAGGAACTTCTCGCGGGAAACGACCAGGGAGGAATGCAACGTCTCGAAAAGGGCCCGGAACGACTCGATGGATTCGCTGGACTGCTCCTTCAGGTCCAAGCTGGACAGGATGGTTTGGACCTTGCTCTGGGCCAGGACGCTTTTGCGTTCCTTGTCCCAAACCCTTCCCAGTTGTTGCCGGTGGGGGTTCTGCCATTTCAGATAATGGCCGATTCCGCGTTCGATTACGTGACCGTACAACTCAAGGGCGACCGCAACGGCAAACAACAGCAAAAAAAGGACTCCGTTCCAGTAAAACCGGACTCCCAAAATTCTCACCGGATCATCTCACCGTGATTTTATTGATGGACTTGGTAATCAGCTTTAATTTGTCGATCTGCTCCTTGAGGAGCTTTTTGTCGAGTTTTTTGCGCCCGGGCCGGCCTTTTCTTTTGGGCTGGGACGCGCTCCCGGCGGGGGCCTTGGAGACCGCGATTTCCGGAACGCTTCTTTTCGCCTTCTCGACACGCTTGCCGGCCGGAACGAGGGGTCCCCTTTCGACGCCGCGCTTCATCCCCTTGACCGACTTTCCCAAGTCCTCCAAATACCCCGCCTGGGTATGGGGGTCCATCCTCCGAAACAGGGAAAGTATTTTCCGTTCGGAATCGTCGACCGTCACGATCCCCTGGCACGCGGGTTTTTTGAAGACGATCTGACCGGCGCCGAAATTACAGGTCTTCACTTCCGGGAGGTCATGCCGGGGAGGGACCGTCTGCAAGGGCAGGAGGTCGAACTTGCGGATTTCGGCGGTCAACAACCGTTCGAGAGAAACGTTTCCCAACCGGGCGATCTTGACCAGAACGGAAACGGGGGCGTCCCGCTCGCCCGCCTCGTAACGGACGTAGGTCCTGAACCCGACCTTCAAGATATCGGACATGGCCGACTGCGTGCACTTCAATTCCTTGCGTATCGTTTTAAGGTTTCTAGCCAGAATGGACATTAATCCGTCTCCTTACTTGATTTCATCCTGATATTCATTATACCCAATAGCGATTTTTGTTTTCAAACGGATAATCCCGCCGCCCGGAGCGGCGAACGTAAAGCGGCCAAGGAGGCGATAATCCGGGAGCGGTCACCGGCGAAGGACCTGGGCGGCTTCTTTCGCGAAATAGGTAAGGATCATGCTGGCCCCGGCCCGCTTGACGCTCAGCAACGCCTCCATCATCGCCCGTTCCGGGTCGATCCAGCCTTTCTCCCCGGCGGCCTTGATCATCGAATATTCGCCGCTCACGTTGTAGGCCGCCACGGGGACGTTGACCGCGTCCCGTACGCGCCGGATGATGTCGAGATAGGCCAGGGCCGGCTTGACCATCACGATGTCGGCTCCCTCCTCGATGTCCTGCAACGCTTCGCGGACGCCTTCGTCGCTGTTGGCGGGGTCCATCTGATAGGACCGGCGGTCGCCGAACCTGGGCGCGGAATCGGCCGCCTCGCGGAACGGGCCGTAAAAGGCGGAGGCGTACTTCGCCGAATACGCCATGATGACGGTATCGGCGAACGAGGAGCCGTCCAGGGCGCGGCGGATCGCCTGCACCCGGCCGTCCATCATGTCCGAGGGCGCGACGATGTCGGCCCCGGCCTGGGCGTGGGTCAGGGCCATTTTGGCCAACAGTTCCAGCGTCGCGTCGTTCAAGACCTTTCCTCCCTCGACCAATCCGCAATGGCCGTGGTCGGTGTATTCGTCGATGCAGACGTCGGTGACCGTCACCATGTCCGGAGTTGCGTTCTTGATCTCGCGCACCGCCCGTTGCACCACGCCGTCGGGGTTGTACGCCTCGGACCCGCGCGCGTCCTTCTTGTCTGGTATCCCAAAAAGGATGACGGCGGGAATCCCCAGCGCCTGGCACTCCCTGGCTTCCTTGACCAGGTTGTCGATCGACAGGCGGAACACGCCCGGCATCGAGCCGATTCCCTGGCGCGCGCCCCTGCCCTCGCAAACGAACAATGGGTAAATCAGGTCGTCTACGGAAAGCTGGGTTTCCCGGACCATCCGCAAAATGCCTGGGCCCTGTCTTAATCGTCGATATCTATGAATGGGAAATGGCATTGCAAGATAGGATAAAAGAATCGGCTATTGAGACCGGTATAAAATATCATTATCCGACGGTCACGGTCATTGCGAGGAGGCTCTGCCGACGAAGCAATCCAGAAAACTGGATCGCCACGCCGCTGACAGCGGCTCGCGATGACACTTTACCCGTGTCAATCACATGGAGGAAGATAAACCTTGGATTCGCCTTGTCCTCATGATAGCAAAGCGAAAGGCGACCGGCAAGTTATTGAAAAATTAAAAATAAATAAACGTTAGCGCATCTCAAAAGTCCGGGCCCCGCTACCCGCGATATATCGTCAGAATATTGACAATAGGGGGAACCCGCGGGGATTTGGGGGCCCACCAAAACAATCGTATCCACTTTGTTTTTAAGCGTTTAAACGCTTCCCCCTGCAAAAACATTCTTTTATTGGCATATGTTTTGCTTTGTCTTGGTCGATAGCGTATTGACAACGATCAACCTGGTTCGAAAGGCCAAACCCATGGACTCCTCCGAGACCGCCCAAAACAAAGCTTACGAACAATTAAACGGGGCTATCCTGAAAGCCATTACGGCCTCGGAAGAGGTAAAACAAGTCCTGCTTGACTTTCAGAAAAAGAACCTGATCGACCGTATGGCGGTTTTAAACTTAATCCTGAGCCTTGAGGAATTGGAGGCTTTGGCGGCCGCTGACAACCCCTGCCGGAAATAAAAGACGGCTGGCTGTCGTAGAGAATGGGTCAGCCAGCGTCCCTTGTCGGCCACGAGGTAGGAATACCGGTTATTTTTTGAATATTTTTCCGTCGCAGGCGACATATTTGATTTGCCGGACGGGCACGATGACAACCTGGTCCCGGGTGGTGACTTCGAGGACCTCCAAGTCGTCGCTGATGAAATGCTTTTCGGTATTCTCCAACATCAATTCCTGGTTGTCCACGAAAACGACTTTCAGCCAATACTGCATTCGCCTCCTCCTTCAATCCGGCGCGGCGGGCTTGCGCAAAAAAATCCTGCCGGGGTTGTTTGATGTAAGCCCTGTCCGTGTCAAGGCAAAATCCGGTCCCCCGTCTGTCAATTGGGCAGGGGAACGGCCTCGAATTTCTTGGAAAGCGGGTTGTTCAGGTAGTCTTCCACGTAGTTCTTGATGTATCCCTTTTCGTACAGCTTCCGGTTAGACAAGTAGGAATCGATCTGGCGCAACACTTTGAAGCGGATGCGGGGAAAACGCATTTTGAATTCGACGAGGGTCGTGCCGCAAATGTCTTTTTCCTGACCGGCCCCGCCCTCGAAGATGACCTTCGGCAACCAGACTTGCGTCTGACCGTTCAACCGTTTGGCGATGTCCTCGAACGTGAGTAGCGTGGTGCAGTCGGAATCGCCCCCCAGCGTGTCGTTGGACACATAGAGAAAGCGCGCGCGGTTGCGGCGGAACAGGGTCAGGACCCGGTAAACGCTTCCGGCCATGACCACCCAGTCGTTTTTTTCCAGTTCGCAGGAGTCGAACGTCTTGAGGATTTTATTCCGGTTTAAAAACGCGGTGATATAGGACTCGGTGTGGATCATGGTTGTATTCGGAGGGTTGTCGTAATAAATCTTTTTCGCCTCGGACGGCAGATAACGTTTCCCCTGCCTCATCAAGGCCGTGGTTTCCGGGTCGATGTATTTCAGCGGGGTGAGGCATCCCATCCACAACAGGCATTTGCGGTTGATCCGGGAAATCGTCTGGGCGTCCTCGGACATGGTGTTGGGTCCGAAGGAATAAAAATTGGCCGAGGTCACCGCCGGGCCGTCGATGATTTTGAGGACCTGCTCCGCGGACGGGGCGCGCGGCATCAGTTTTTTGCGATGCGGCGAGAGCGTGATGACGGACAGCTCGAAATCGATCCTGCCGGGATATTTTTCCGCCAGCCGGTTGATCCGTTCCGGGGGGACGTAACCGACGGTGAACAGGGTGACCTTTTTGTCGGTGGTTTCCAGAAACTCCTCCATCCAATCCAAGGCGCGGGGATGCAAAAACACGTCCGTCCACTCCATGTAGTTGTTGCCCCCCATCACCCAGGCCTCGTCCGGGCGGGTGGGACACTTTGCGATCTCGCCCAACATGAACTTCCAGTCTTCCTGGGTGGTCAGGGGGGTGTCGAAGGTCTGGCGGTAGCTATGGTCTTTTTCGTAGCAGAAGGCGCATTTGACCGGGCAGGTTTTGCCAAGACTGATGGGAATCTTGCGGTCGTGTATTTCGCGCCTGAAGATGTCGTATAGCAGATTCGTGTCCATGGGGCATCCGTTCGAGCCTGGGAAACCTTTCGCCGTTCCCGCGGCCTCCAGGAAACGCGCGCGGACCGCGCCCCGGCATCGGGCGGAACCTAATCCCAGGTTTCAAAAGCCTTTTTCAGGTTTTGGTCGATCTCGAGCCTCTCCTGGTCCTCGTCGCTCAATTCCCGCATCAGTTTGTTGAAATGAACGGCCGCGCACCCCATGTAGACGACGCTTTCCTGGACCAGCTTGAGTCCGCCCTCCGCCACCTTTTTCCGCAGGATCTCCAGGTTTGCCGGGTCGAACGGGTTGACGGAAGCGCATTTTTTGAAATCGGCGATGGCTTCGGTATAATTTTTCGCCTCGTGGCGAGTCAATCCGCTCTTCAAAAATTCGTGAGCTTCCTGGGCCTGTTCAAAAGTAGCGGGAGTTCGACTCATCTCTCGTTTCAAAAAGGAGTTATCGGGAAAATCCTGGAATTAAAGCCGCGCCGCCTCTGCCTCGGCGCACATGCCGAAACCGGCGGATTCCTCCAAAGTAATGCCGGGGAATTCCGCACATATTGTAACATCCCAAACGCCGTCCGTGTCAAGATATCCCGAAAAGGGAAAGGACGTCCCCGCCTCCGCCGATGCAAAAAGAAATGGCGGAGCCTGGACCCCGCCTCTCTTTTACCTCCGGCGCCGGAGGCAAACCGGATTTCTCGCGTAAAACCGGAAACTATATTAAACCTGGCGAGGACATGAAACTAAAACACAAGGGGAGCCGCCCCGCCGGGTCAGGGACTTTTTTATTTTTTCTCCTCTTCGGCTTTTTTATCCGGCTTGGCTTGTTTTCCCTGCGGGAATTCCTGTTCCAGACAAGCCGAAAGGGAAAACACCAAAACGGTCAGAATCAAGAAACCAGCTATTTTTTTCATTCACCTTCTCCTTATCTCGTTTTTGATTGTTTGAAATTTGTCTCCAGAGGCAAATCGACTCCATTTTGGATACAGTTTTTTATCATATTTTACAAACAATTCAATCACTTTTTTTAAAGCGCCCGTCCGGAGGGACCGTAAATTTACCTGGAGGCATTTTCCGCTGAACATTCCGTGGGTGCATGGGACCGCGGGGCTTCCGGCAAATTATTTTGAGGTTCGCGCGCCATTTTCGTAAGATGCAAGCTTGGGGATGCAACCTTCAGCGGCGTCCAACCGGAATCAGGGGGCCTTATTTACATGATCGACGTATCGGATTTGAACCCTGAAAAAATAAAAACGAGTCTAAAAAGCTCCGTTATCGGCTCGGAGATCCTGGTCTTCGGCGAAGTCGCTTCCACAAACGATCTGGCGAGGGACCGTCTCGCGAAAAACTCCCCGGAGGGGTTGACCGTGGTCGCCGACTCGCAGACCCGGGGCCGGGGACGGCTGGGGCGCGCCTGGCGCTCCGCCCCCGGCTTGGGGCTCTATTTCTCGGTCCTGCTGAGACCCCGGCTCGACGCCAGACGCCTGCCCCTCCTCGCCTTGATGGCTTCCGTGGCGGTAGCGGACGCCATCGGCGAGTTCGCCGGCGCGACGAAACTCAAATGGCCCAACGACGTATTATTGAACGGAAAAAAAACCTGCGGGATCCTGGCCGAATATTGCAAGACCGAAAGCTCCGAGGGGGTTGTCGTCGGCATCGGGGTCAACGTCAATCACCGCCTCGACCAGTTGCCGGAGGAGTTCCGGAGCGCGGCCACGTCGCTGTTCATCGAAAACGGGGGGCCGGTAAACCGCGCCGAGGTCCTGCGCTCCATCCTCGAACGCCTGGACGCGGAATACCGGGACTTCCTGTCCCATGGCGAGGAACTCCTGGTCGAGAAATGGACGGAACGCACGGACATGTTCGGCAAACAAATCACGGTGACGCGCGGACCGGCATCTTTCCGGGGTACGGCGATGGGGCTGGACCGGTCGGGCAACCTGGCGGTGTTGACGGAGGACGGGCGCCGACTTTCCTTTGAAAGCGGGGAAGTGACGCTGAACGGCTGATGGCCGGGCCCGGACTTGAATCGTCCCCTCGCTAGAACTCCTGTGAGATCCCAAAACCGAAATGGAACATGGGCCGGGTAAACACGTCGTCGGACCAGACATGATACTCTTTCGCCCGTAACAGGGGATAGACGTATTGAGTCTGGTCGAGGGGGCGCGTCTCCTTGCCGATAACTTCCGCCGCCAGCGTGACGCTGGACTCAGCGGGCTTGACTCGGATGGCGAAAGGGCGTTTTCGGGGGCAATCCGGGACGGGCCATCCGCCCCTACGGCAAGTAGCCAGCGTGATCTTCCGGCGCTTGACGAACTGCCGCTCGTCGAGGTTTTTGCCCATCTCGACCAGAAAACGTCCGCCGGTCCGATCGTCGATTTCCGGCTCCATGCGAAATCCCAAGGGCCTTTGCAGGACTTCCAGCCACACGCCCTCCGGGCCGGGGAACACGTCGATAATCGTCCCTCCCAGGACCAAGGTCTTGCCGGCATGGGCGTCCGGGTTACGGCGCAAGTCCTCGAAGGATAGAGTTGGATCGCTACTCTCCAAAACGGCGTTGGAAAGGACCGGGGCGCACCCTCCCGCGCAAAGCGCCGCCCATAATATAAGCGCCCGCCCGCCGAATTTCAGGCCGAGCCCCATCGCCCTCCCCCGGTTCTCATTCGATCCCGATCAGCGCCAATACGGGTAATACCCCCAGTAACGGCCCCAGTAGGGCGGCCCGAAGTAGTCCCAATAATAAGGCGGATAATAATAGCGTTCCCTTTTATCCCACAAGTACAGTTCTTCGACTTCGACCACCGGGAAACGATACTCGCGATCGTCCACCTTTCCCGCCTTGACGCCGGTAATTTCCCCGGCGCCGGTGACTTCCCTGCCCCGGGAGTAAATTTCCGATTCCAGGTAACCGGGCTTGGAAAAAATAAACCGGCCGCCGCTCGCGTCCGACGGACTGGGATTGCCATAGGCGTCCAGTTCCTTCTGGACCACCTCGATCTCGGCCCGGTCGGGCAGATTCACGGTCTTGACGATCGTGCCGCCAAAGACCGCCTTCTTGCCGATATATTTTTCCGGCGACCGGAACGCCTCGGAAAACGTCAACGAGGGATCGACTTCCTTGCGGAACCGTTCGGAAACGACGTGCGCGCACCCGGCGCTGGACAAAACCAATATACCCAACGCGACGCCCGCCGGCACGATCCGCGATCTAAAGGCCTGAAAAATACCGAATCTTTTCATAAGTCGTTCGAGATACCGCCATGCGGGAGTCCGGTAAAATTATACACCCGCCCGCCCGATTTCTTATAAAATCGTGGGCATGACGGAACTGCTTTTTATCCTTTATATCCTGTTCCTGTTCGCCCTCCCCATCCCGGGGCTGGTCTTGACGGCGGCATTGGGTTTGGTCCATGCCCTGCGTTTGAAATACCTTTTACTTAAATTCCAGCCGATGGCCGGCAGAAGGATCGTTTATCTCCACGTCCTGACCCGGGCCTTGAACCTCTCGGCCAGCGCGGCCCTGAGCCTGGTCATGGCGGGCGCCGTGCATCTCTTGATCGCCGATTATCTTTACCTGTTCCTGTTCAACTCGATTTTCTGCTTTCTGGTCTCGGCCC
>JACRGP010000157.1 GCA_016217765.1 Nitrospinota bacterium
CCAGGCCCAGCCTGGCCCCTACGGCGAGTAGCGCGAATCCCCCCGCCCCCCTTTACAAGGGGGAGCCATTCCACTCTATTACTCATGCAATATCCGGGTTAGCGGTCTGTCGAGGCGGAAGTTTTTATGGGGTTTTGTCCGGAGCGGACTGTTTTGTTCCGCCGGGGTCCCTTGGCGAAGGGTTGCGGAGATGCGCGCGCCATGGAGGAACGCTTGAATACAAGCGTTGAACGGAGGGGAAGCCCGAGGGCTCTGCGAATTAGAGCGTCTAGCAAAATGAGGTTCCCATAACTTCCTCCCCCTTGACCGGGGAATGCCCCGGAACGGGATGGCCAAGACTCGGATTGCCCTCGATGACGCTTGTTCGCCATCGGGGCCAAGCCCGTTGAGTCCAGCGTCACGCTGGTGGGGGAGGACAGGTGGGGGCGCCGGGCAAACGCCCCGAGGCAACGCGGCGATGACGCCGGGGACGCCCCCGGTGGGCAATGCCGCCCCGCGCTTGCGCCGGGGCGGTAATGAATCCGGCGTCACGCCGGCCGCCCTCGGCGTTAGCCTGAGGCGGCGTCGGGTCCAGCGTTCACGCTGGCCGATCTTACCCTCCCCCAGCCCCCTCCCTGGAAGGGAGGGGGAGCGATTTGAGCGTCAACTCAATCGGTTCATTTTATTAGACGATCTTAGCCGGACAAACGAAACAAGGGGCCGGACGCCCGGTCCGGCCCCTTGCCGTTTCGATGGAGGATTTTTGGTATAACTTCCGCCGAAGTTATAACCCCCCATGCCAGTTCATGAACGGCCGGCGTATTACGCCAGTAGTTGCAAGACCGAACGCGGGATCAAGTTGGCCTGTCCGACCATGGCGGTGGCCGATTGCACGAGGATCTGGTTCCGGGTCAGGAACGCGACCTCCTCGGCGATGTCGGCGTCGCGGATGGACGACTCGGCGGCCTGCAGGTTCTCGGACGAGACCGAGAGGTTCGAGATGGCGCGCACCAGGCGGTTTTGCACGGCGCCCACCTTGCCGCGCCCCTGGGTGACGGTCGTCAACGCCGAGTTGATGCTGTTGAGGGTCGTCAGGGCGGCGGCGGCCGTGGTCACGCTCAGGGTGTTGATCGCCAGGGCCGTCGAGGTGATCGCCGTGAGGTTGACCTGGGTGTTGAGGTCGATCCGGCTGTCGGCGGAGTTGTTCAGGCCGATCTGGATCAGGATGTGGCTGGCGGTCGTCACGCTGGAGGCGAGCGAGCCGTCGACCAGCTTCTGCCCGTTGAACTCCGTGGTCGACGAGATGCGGTCGATTTCGTTACGCAACGCGGTGAACTCGAGCTGGATGGTTTGGCGTTCGGTGGAACCGACGGTCCCGGTGGCGGCCTGCGACGCGAGCTCGCGGAGCCGGATCAGGATGCTCGATTGTTCGTTGAGCGCGCCTTCCGTTACGTTGATAAGGGAAATTCCGTCGTTGGCGTTTCTTACGGCTTGCCGGAGGGCGCGGATGTCGGAGCGCAAGGTTTCCGAGATCGCCAGACCGGCCGCGTCGTCGGCGCCGCGGTTGATGCGGATACCGGAGGCGATCCGTTCGACCGACTGGGCAAGGCGGTCGTTATTGATACCCAATATTCTCTGTGCATTCAGTGATGGTACGTTGTTGAAGATTCGTACTGGCATGGCCTGGTCTCCTCCACAAGAGTTGGCTATGTTGGTGAATGGTCCGTTTATTCGTGACTGAAATGGTTTTTCAGGTTTTGCGCCGAATTCGGGTCTTTGTCGTCCGTGATTAAAGTCCTTTCCCTTTTAGTCCGTTAATAGGATTAAGTTTGTTATAAGATGGGCCGCCGTTCCTGGCGAAACCCGTGCTTATTTTCGTTATCGGAAAAAAAACTGAGAACTTTAGTTCGGACCGGAAAAAAATTATTTTTCCAGCCGCCAGTCTTTTTGGGGCACGTCGGCGTTGAGGTCCGCGATTTCGGGATGGGATTCCAGGTAGGAAACGATCCGGGACAGGTTGGCCACGGGGTCGGCGGGGTCGAGGAACAGGGAATAGATCTTTTCCATTAACAGGAGATCCCGGTCGGTATCCACCGTCAGCCGGAATTTTTTGCCCTGGAGGTAGGCGGGCGGGGAAACGCGGACGATGGAGTATTGGTCGGGATGGTCGTAAAAGAAAGCCGTCACGTGCTCCCGGTAGGGTTTTTTATCGGCTATTTCGGAAATTTCTCGCAATGAGGAGAACTTGACCATCTCCGTTCCCGTCCCTATGGGGATTTCGCCGGTTGGGACGGTAAGGTCCGCGTTTTGTTCCAAATGGGTTTGGGCCAGGGAGGCCATCAGTTCCAGGTCGATCAAGGGGCTGTCGCTACAGACCCGGAGAATATGTTCGGCCCCGACCGATTCCCCCGCCATGACGAAACGCCGCAATACGTCCTCCTCCGGCCCTTTGATGGAGTCGATTCCCATGCCGCGCGCCACGGCGACCAGCCCGTCCTCCGCGGGCGAGTCGGGGACGGCCAGGACGATCCGGTCAAACGCCGGTACCTGTTGGACCCGTTTGATGATATGCTCGATCATCGCGATTCCCGCCAGCTTCCGGAACACTTTGCCGGGGCAACGGGTGGATCCGGTCCGGGCTTGGATGACGGCGGCGATTTTACAGTTCATGGCGCGTTTCCCATAATGATGTCGTTCATGAAACCGGATTTTAACCTTTTCCAGGGTTTTTGAAATGAAAAACCAGAGCGGGAACCAGTTGGTCCGTCCGGACAGGTTAAAGCCGGGAGACCGGGTGGGCGTGGCGGCCCCCGCCGGACCCGTCGATCCCGAACAACTGGCCAGGGGACTGGCCTGCGTCCGGCGGATGGGATGGGAGCCGGTCCTCGGCAGGCACGTTCTCTCGCGGGACAGGTTTCTGGCCGGGGCCGATGCCGACCGGGCGGGCGATCTCATGGCCATGTTCGAGGACAAGGGGATCAAGGGCATTTTTTGCGCGCGCGGAGGATATGGCGCGATCCGGGTCCTCCCGCGTCTCGACCCCAAAACGATCCGCAAGAACCCCAAGGTTTTCGTCGGGGCGAGCGACATCACGCTGTTGTTGAACTACCTGGTCCAAAAATGTTCGCTCGTCGCTTTCCACGGTCCGATGGTGGCCGGTAATTTCGGGCGTCATCCCATGAAAAGGTCCAGGAAACAGTTTCGTCTTTTGCTTGGCGGGGAAGGGGAGGGGAAAAAGCTGGTCTCTCCCCAGGCGCGCGTTTTGAAGCGGGGGACGGCGCGGGGCGTCGTCGCCGGCGGTTGTCTGACGTTGCTTTGCCGGTCCCTGGGGACTCCCTGGGAAATTCAAACCCGCGACAAGATTTTGTTGATCGAGGATGTCAACGAGGCGCCCTACCGTATCGACGGCATGCTCTGGCAACTGAAACAGGCCGGGAAGTTCGAGGGGGTCAAGGGCGTCGTGTTCGGCGAGATGGTCGATTGCCAGGCCCCGAAAAAGGCCTCCTGGTCGCTGGACGACGCGATCCGCGACGTTTTCGACGAGTATTCCTTTCCCATCCTGGCGAATTTCCCCGCGGGTCATGGGAGGGAAATGTGGACCCTGCCCTTCGGCGTGGAAGCCACGATGTCCGCGGGCTCCAAGTCCCTGGCGTTCGCCGATTGCGGCGTGGTTTAGAGCGCCTGACAAAATGAACCGATTGGCTCGATACCCAAACCATCCCCTCCCTTGACCGGGCAAGCGCCCGGAGGCGACACGGCGATGACGCTTCACGATCGCCGAAATGCAAATCCCCCCGGCCCCCTTTGCAAGGGGGAGCTACATCCCGCCTCGGCGCCAGCGCGAGGCGGCGTTGGATCCAACGGCACGTTGGGGGCTGGGGGAGGGTGAGCCCGGCTTTTCACCCCCGCCTGACCTCCCCCTTCAAGGGGGAGGAGATAAATGAACTTCATTTTGTCGGGCGCTCTTAGGAAAAATCGTTCTACAATCTTACCGTTACGCCTCTGGAGCGCAGGTAGCGCTTTGTTTCCCCGATGGTGAGTTCCTTGAAGTGGAAGATCGACGCCGCCAGGACCGCGTCGGCTTTTCCCTCGGCAATGCCTTCGTACAGATGCTCCAGGGTCCCGGCGCCTCCGGACGCGATGAGCGGGATGGACACGGCTTCGGAGACGCTCCTGTTCAAGGGCAGGTCGTATCCCGATTTGGTGCCGTCGCGGTCCATGCTGGTGAGGAGGATTTCCCCCGCTCCATGGGATTCCATCAAGCCCGCCCATTTGACCGCGTTGATGCCCGCGGGGTTCCTTCCCCCGTGAGTGTACACGTCCCACGCGGGTTGCGGCTCGCCGGCGGACAGGAAAACGTCCGGATAGCGGACGCTCCAGGGAAGGGGGGAGCCGGGTTTGCGGTCCCCGGGCGAGGCGCGCTTCGCGTCGATCGCCACGACGATGCACTGGCTCCCGAACCGTTCGGCCGCCTGTTTGACAAAGTCCGGATCGTGCACGGCGGCCGTGTTGATGGCGACTTTGTCCGCCCCCGCCTTGAGTAGCGACCGGATGTCGTCCAGGGAGCGGACGCCGCCGCCCACGGTCAGCGGCATGAAAACTTTTTCCGCCGCGCGCGCCACCACGTCGATGATGATGTTTCGCTTCTCGTGGGACGCGGTGATGTCCAGAAACGTCAACTCGTCGGCGCCTTCTTCCTCGTAGGCGGCGGCGATTGCCACCGGGTCCCCGGCGTCCTTCAAATCGACGAAGTTGACGCCCTTGACCACGCGGCCGTCCTTGACGTCCAGGCAGGGGATGATCCTTTTAGCCAGCATGGGATTGCGCGACTTTCGCCGCTTCTCGGTAATTGAGGGTTTTGTCGTACAAGGCCTTGCCGACGATGACGCCGTGCACGCCATAAGGCTCCAAAGCCAGCAGGTTCGATATGTCTTCAATTCCGCCGACCCCTCCGGAAGCGATGACGGGCAGTTTCGCGGCCAACGCGAAATTGCGGACGCTTTCCAGGTTGGGGCCCTGCAACATGCCGTCGCGTCCGATGTCGGTGAAAATGAAACCGGCGACCCCCAGCGAACTCATGACTCCGGCGAGGTCGGTCGCTTTTTGCGAGGACACTTCCACCCAGCCTTTGACGGCGACGTATCCGGCGCGCGCGTCTATGCCGACCAGGATTTTTCCGGGAAACCGCTTGCACGCCTCCTCGACGAACCTGGGGTCCTTTTGCGCGACGGTCCCCAGGATGACCCTGTACGCGCCCGCGTTGATGTAGGTCTCGATGGTTTCCAGCGACCGTATCCCGCCTCCCACCTGGACATCGACGGAACTGTTGTAGATGATCGTTTTGATCGCCTCGGCGTTGCCGGGTTTGCCCTCGAACGCGCCGTCCAGGTCGACCACGTGGATGAGTTGCGCGCCTTCCTCGTCCCAATGCGCGGCCATGGCGACGGGGTCGTCGGAGTATACCGTTTCCCGGTCCGCCTGGCCTTGTATCAGACGGACGCATTTGCCGCCCTTGATATCGACCGCGGGGATTATTTTCATGTCATGGTTCCTGTGCGAAAAAATGGGCCGGGAGGAAACCGGGTCCTCTCCGGCGGGTCTGTAATTTTGCGTTTTTACGGCTTAATGGCGGATACTTCCTCGATGGCGCTCAGGACCGCGGACGCCGTTTGGCCCCAGTCCAGTTTTTGCGCGCGTTCCAACCCCTTCCGGACGAATTCGTCGCGGACCTTCGGGTCCTCCAGCAAGGCCGTCATCGCGGAGCAAAGGGCGTCCTCGGTCAAAGGGTCCGCGACATAGGCCGCTCCGTCCGAGACTTCCGTCAGGGTCGGAGCGCTGGAAATGATGGCCGGCGTGCCCGACGCCATGGCCTCGACCATGGGCAGTCCGAATCCCTCATACGTGGATGGATAGACAAGGCCGACGGCCGATCGCAAAAACGCCTGCAAATCGTCCTCGGGCAGGTAATCGAAGCGCCTGACTTTATCTTCAATTTGGCATTTCCGCAAAAGATTTTTTAACCGCGCCGTCTCGCCGCCGAACTCCCGCGTGTTCGACCCGACGACGACCAGCAGGCAATCGGGATGTTTCAAGGTCAGTTTCCGGAAGGCCCGGACAATTAAAGGGACGTTCCTTCTTTCGAATAACGTTCCGACGAATAAAAAAAAGGGGGCCGCGATGCCGAACCTGGAAGCCAGCCTGTTTTTCGATTCTTCATTATGGTCCGGTTTGAATTTTTCTTCAATCCCCAGGTATGCGCGGGAGAGTTTATGTTTGTGCCGTTGCCCGTAATTGGACAGGATTTCGTCCGCGGTGAAGTCCGAGCAGACGATCACTTTTCTTGCCAGGCGGACGCTCCAGCGCGCGAGCCACCGCCACAGCATTCCATTGAGAAACGGGTAGGTTTCCGGACGGGTCTGGAACGAAATATCGTAGATCATCACGACGGCGGGGCAGTCCGCGAACAGGGGGATGGTGTAACAGGGCGATAATAAAACGTCGACGCGGTCCTTTTTGATTTGCAGAGGGAGGACGGCCTGTTCCCAGATCCGGCCCCGGTCGAGCGGACCGGGCGCGCGCGTCAATTTCGTCTCGAAATGGGGTTGCCGTAAAAAATCCAGGCCGGGGATTTGATTCCTGAAATAAAGGATGAAGCGGTGGCCTCTGCCATCGATCGCCCACTGTCTCAAAATGTTCGAAACGACCCTGCCCACGCCATGCGGCTTTCCCTCCAACTCTCTCGCGTCCACCCCGATCAACATGATTGACCGATTATATTAAACAATATTAGCGGTTTACACCAAAAAGTAATTCGTCTTATAATCCCCGGCGAACGTGGATTCCCGCGGCCCAGACCGCGCTGTTTCCTGTTACGGAAAAAGACCCTCTTCTTTCCCCCATAGGTTCCGGCCTGGATAAAATGGACAAAGAAACGGATACGGTGGATTTGGTCGTGACGGGAAGCCTTGTCGGTTTCGTCCTGTTTTCGGTATTTTCCATCAGCGCCGCCCAGGCTTGCGGCGCGGTGGGCGGGATTGCCTGGCTGTGGAGGACGTCGCGGGACCGCGCCTGGGGCGGGATGAAATGGCCCTTGGGGATCCCCTTTCTGCTGTTCGTTTCGGCTTGCATTCTGTCCGTAGCGACCGCCGTGGATATTGGGCGGAGCGTCAAGCCGCTCAAAAAAGTCCTGGAGATCCTCATATTTTTCTGGGCGGCCAATTGCGTGGGCGGCGCCCGGCTGGGGGCTTTTTTCGCGTGGCTGGTCAAGCGACTGCCCTCGGGCGGTTTAAAAGACCGGGGGGAACGGCTGGCGGTCAGGCTGGAAACCGTGTCGCCGCGGGAATTCTTTTTGTTTCTTTTATTGGGCTCCGTTTCCCTGGCCTCGCTTTATGGGTTCTATCAGGCATGGACCCATGGGGTGTCCACAAGCTCGCGTGTGGGAGGTTCCTTGAGCATTTACATGACCTTCGCGGGGATTTTGATGCTGGCCGGCTTGGTGGCCGCGAGCCGGTTGTTGTTCGCAAAGGGAATGGAAATAGCGGTTGGCGCCGCTCTTGGAGTGATCGTGGTCTGCCTGTTTTTGACGTTGACCCGCCAGGCGTGGGTGGGGTTTCTGGCGGGTTTGGCGATTTTACTTTATGTCCGCAAGCGAATACTGGTTTTGGCTCTGCCGTTGCTGGCTCTTCTGGCGGTGGCATTGTCGCCGGGAGCCGTGCAGGAACGGCTGAAAAGTTTCGCCAACCTCAAGGACGCGACTTTCCTTACGCGCGTGGCCCTGTGGCGGGGCGGATGGGCGATATTCAAGGACCACCCCCTGACCGGTTGCGGGTTTAAATGCGTCGATTCGATCTACGACCGGTATCCCGAGCATGTCAACGCGCTTAAACGATACAAGGGGATGCACAACAACGTCGTGCAACTGGCCGTCGATACGGGAATCGCCGGTTTAAGCGCCTGGCTTTCCATCTGGGTTTATTATTTTCTCTCTTTATATCGCCTGCGGGAGACCGGCTTTCAGGAGGGACTTGAGAGATGGGTCCTGCTGGGTTGCGCCTCAGCCATCGCGGGATTTCTGGCGGGCGGAATGTTCGAGGTCAACTTTTACGATTCGGAAGTGGTCATGCTGACCTATTTTCTAATGGCTCTTCCGTTTGCCCGCGCGCCATGGCAACCCGCGTCCTAGAGCGCCTAACAAAACGAACCATTTGCTCGACCCTCAAATTACTCCCCTCCCTTGAGGGAGGGGGCTGGGGGAGGGTGGGCTGGCTTTTCACCCCCACCTAACCTCCCCCTTGTAGGGGGAGGGAATTATGGAATACTTCATTTTATTAGGCGCTCTTAGGAAACAAGACGATGCGTTTCAGCGGGTTTGGGAACCCAGCCGCTCGAAGAATCTGGGGTGGTTTTCGATCTCTTGTTTTAACAGCGCCAGCTTTGCGCGTAAGTCCTTGGGGTTTTCTTCCGGGGTGGCGGAAGTTTCCTGGCGTTTTGATTCATTCGGGGCTATAGTTTGGATTTTTGTTTTCATTTGACGGGTTTTTATATATAGCCGGACGCTGAAAAACCATTTTATAGTCTTTTGCCGTCATTCCCGTGAAAACGGGAATCCAGTATTTTCAAGGGCTTTCTGGATGCCCGCTGTCGCGGGCATGACGATTTTTGGGCACAAAAGGGACTTTTTCAGCGTCCTGATAGAGAAGGTTGGAACCGCTTGCGGGAACCGATGAAATTGTCCGGTAATTCTGAATTTAGATAGCGGGAAGAACCGGGAAAACTTTATACTGATTTTTCATTTTTGTTTTTGCCCCGATCGGTTTCGGGAGGCAAGCCGGGCTTCGATGAGTTTGGTAACCGATGCGGGAGAAACCAAGGGCCGCATTGGGGACGTTAAAAATACCTCCGGTTGTGGAAATTGTCAATGAGAGTCATTAAAACCTCGTTGGAGGGAGTCGTGTTGGTGGAACCCAAGGTCTATAGGGACGAACGCGGCTTTTTCCTGGAATCCTACGTCAAACGCAAATATCTGGAACTGGGAATCGACGGGGAGTTCGTGCAGGACAATCATTCCGCATCGACGCGCAACGTGTTGAGGGGACTGCATTTCCAGGCCAACCATGGGCAGGCCAAGCTGGTGCGGGTCCTGCGCGGCGAGGTCTTCGACGTCGCGGTGGATGTCCGTCGCGGGTCGCCGTCGTTTGGCCAGTGGACCGGGCATCGTCTGTCGGGAGAAAATATGTTGCAGATGTACGTCCCCGTCGGCTTCGCTCACGGATTTTGCGTGTTGAGCGACTATGCCGAGGTGGTTTACAAGTGCACCGATTACTATTCCCCAGCCGACGAACGCGGGATCATTTGGAACGATCCCGATATCGGCATCGAATGGCCGGTCGATTCTCCCATCCTGTCCGGAAAAGACGGCAAAAACCCGCGTCTCCGCGAGATCTGAGCGTTTTTCAAAAGCTGACGGTCCGTCGGACTTGAGGCCGCGGTCTTTATTCCGAATGCATGGTCCGGTGAATCCGGGCCGATAATTTTAACCGAGCCCGGAACATTTCGCGTTCGATCGTTTTGGGGTTTATTCACGGGGGCAAAAAGGCTCCTGCCATCCATTATCGCCACGCCGGGGCGCATCTCAATTTATCCAACCGCTTCCTTTACAAGGGGGGCAATTCCATTCCATTACTCATGCAATATCCGGTTACTAAGGAGTTCATAAGTAAATATACATAAAATCCCCTCCCCCTTCCAGGGGGAGGTTGGGTGGGGGTAAACGCGCCGAACTAGCGCCCCCATCCTGGCCTTCCCCCTACAAGGGGGAAGGGAATTCGCCGTCCTCAA
>JACRGP010000160.1 GCA_016217765.1 Nitrospinota bacterium
GAGGTCTCGCGCCCCCCTTGGTTAAAGGGGGAGGTCTCGCGCCCCCCTTTGTTAAAGGGGGCGGTCTCGCGCCCCCCTTTGTTAAAGGGGGAGGTCTCGCGCCCCCCTTTGTTAAAGGGGGAGGTCTCGCGCCCCCCTTTGTTAAAGGGGGGAGGGGGGGATTTTACAAGGGTAAATTCATGTCAATGTCCGCCCTTCGTGGGATCGACGTGGACGTCGGACAGGCTCTTATACACGGCCGGGTTGTCCTTGCCCTCGGCGATCAACTGGCCGATGGCCCCCTTGGCCACGCGGAAAATGCTGTGGTCGACCAGGGTATAGGGCCCCGGCACGTCGAGCTTGAACTCGACGATGGTCGAGCCCGCCGACGGCACCAAGGTCGTCTGCACGTTGTGGTTGACGGACCCGCCGATGGCCCCTTCCGAGTAAACCCGGTCGAAAATCTCCCCGATGATGTGGAACGAGGAGACGCTGTTGGGCCCGATGTTGCCGAAGAAGATCCGGACGTTATCGCCCACCTTGGCTTTCAGGGCGTTGTCGCCCATCAGCGCGCCGGCCTTGCCGTTGAAGACCACGTGGTCGGGATGCTCGGCGAGGCCTTTTTCGATATTAAACCCCGCTTCCGGCGCGCCGTCGGTGAAGAACTCGCTCTGGAAGACATAGAATTCCTTGTCCGCTTTCGGGAGACCCTTTTCCGGCTCGACCAGGAACAGGCCGTACATGCCGTTGGAGATATGGTCCACGATGGCCCCCGCGGCGCAATGGTAGATGTACAGGCCGGGGTTGAGCGTCTTGAACTGGAACACCTTCGTCTCGCCGGGAGCCGCCGTGGCCACCGCCGCCCCGCCGCCGGGCCCGTTCACGGCATGGATGTCGATGTTATGCGGCTGGACGTTGGTCTTGGGGTTGGACAAGTGAAATTCGACGGTGTCGCCGACCCGCACCCGGACCATGGGGCCGGGGACCGTGCCGTTGTAACTCCAGAACTTGTATTTCTTGCCCTCGGCCAGGTCGCCCACGAATTCCTTGGCCTCAAAATTCACCGCCACCGTCGCCGGGCCCCGCTTAGCAACCGGGCTGGGGACGTTGGGCGCCGTGGCCAGTTGCGCGGTTTCGTTGGCCGTCGCCTTGCCGGAAACCAGGAACAACAACGCGGCGGAACAACAGACAACTCCAACTTTGCCAAACAATTTCTTGCGGTTCATTTATTACCTCCAGTAAAGTTGATACGATACATCCCAAAACCAAACCAAAAACTTTTACTTCAAATTCGATGCCAAAACCTCGAGAGAAATACTTGTGAGTAATTTCAATGGGTTAACAAAGGCCCGTCCTTTTTTAGGCAACTTCGAAAACGCGCGGATGCTGTTACATTATCGTTTTGCAACAGCAACGCGCCGGGGATGCCCCCGGCCAACGTAAACGTTGGATCCAATGCCGCCGCAAGGCTCTGCCTGGCGGCGGGAACTGCTTTTCGGCGATCGCGTCAGCGTCATCGCCGCGTTGCCTCCGGGCGCTTGCCCGGGCGGTGGGAACTAAAAGGTTGACACGGCGGGATTGGATCGGAAATAATGGCTTAATTCTCAATGTATTAGATATAGGCAAACGCGCCGTTGACAGCGGCTTCGACCCGCGGAACTCATGGACAGTTACTGGGAACAATTCAAGACTCCTTTTTTGTGCTTCGCGGGTTATTCCGGCGTCGGCAAGACGACCCTGATCGAGCGGCTCATCAAGAGGTTCAAAGAGGACAACATCCGCATCGGCTACTACAAGCACGACGCGCACCGGTTCACCATGGACAAGGAGGGCAAGGACACCTTCCGGTGCGCCCAGGCGGGGGCGGGGATCGTCACCATCAACGACCCCGCGCATTTCGCGGTGGTGGCCAACGACGACTTCAAGCAACGCACCGTCACTCACGCCCTGGAGCAGTGCGACTGCATCCTGATCGAGGGATACAAGCAATCGCCGTTCGACAAGGTGGTGTTTTTGGACGCCGAGGGCGCCCTGCCCATCCCCCCCGGCAGTCCCGGGATCAAGGCCCTCATCCACATGGGGACCCTGCCGGAAGGCCGGTTGAAGGATCCGGGCATCCCGGTTTTCCATCGCGACGAGATCGACCGGATCTACGCTTTCGTCAAAGCGCACTTTTTCAACCGCGCCTGTCCTTTGTATGGCGCGGTATTCATCGGCGGCCAGAGCAAGCGCATGGGGGGCGTCCCGAAGTTCATGCTCTGCTACAACGGGATGCCGGAATCCCTCCGGTTGGTCAACCTGCTGGGGAAGCATAGCGAGAAACTGTTCCTGTCCTCCCGCGCCGACCTGGACATGAGCGCGCTGGGGCCTCTGCCCAACTGCGAGCGGATCGACGACGAACACATCGGGCTGGGGCCGGTCGGCGGGCTGGCGACCTTGATGGGGCGTTTCCCCGACAAGGCGTGGCTGGCCGTCGCCTGCGACATGCCATTCCTCAGGGAGGAGAACATCTCGGCCATCGTCCGCGAGCGCGACCCGTTGCGCTACGGGACCTGTTACATCCAAAAAGGCCACCTGGGGTTCGAACCCATGTGCGCCATCTACGAACCCAAATTCATCCTGCCCCTGTACGAGGCGATGTCCCGGCGGGAGTTGTCCCTTTCCCGTATCATTAGCGAATTGCCGTTCAAATATGTTAAAGTCCGCGAGGACGACCGCTTCAACTTCATGAACGTCAACACTCCGGAAGAGTACGATGTCGCCCGGATGAAACGGGAACGGGAAACGCAGGAGATGGAAAGAGCGAAGGAGCCATGATCCAAGTCCATGAAGCGCTGGAAATAATCCTTTCGAGGATCGCCTTCAAAGGCGTGGAGAAAATTCCCATCAGCCAGGCCCTGGGCCGGGTCCTCGCCGAGGACGTCGTGGCGCGGCGGCCCAACCCGCCCCTGGACAATTCCGCGATGGACGGGTACGCCCTCGTCGCGCAAGACGTCCGGTCCGCCGGCCCGGAGAGCCCGGTCAGGCTGGAAGTCGTGGAGGACGTGCCCGCCGGGTACGCCGCCCGCAAGACCCTGCGGTCCGGGCAGGCCATCCGCATCATGACCGGCGCGCCCATCCCGCCGGGGGCCGACGCGGTGGTCATGCAGGAAGACACGGAGCGCGACGGCGATTACGTGCGGGTCAAGGACAAAGCCGAAATCGGCGAAAACATCCGCCTCGCCGGAGAGGACGTCAAACAGGGCGAAACGGCGGTCCTCAAGGGGACGGTCCTCAAGCCCTCCCACATCGGCATGCTGGCCGCGGTCTGACGGTCCAACATCTTCGTCAGCCAGCGTCCCCAGGTGGCCATCCTGTCCACCGGCGACGAGATCGTGGACCTCGACGAAATCCCCAGCGGCCCCTGCATCTACAACAGCAACGGCTACATGCTGTCGGCCCAGGTCCTGTCCGCCGGCGGCGTCCCCCACTACCTGGGGATCGCGCGCGACAAGGAGGAGGACCTCCTGGAAAAATTCCAGTGGGCGCTGAAAGCCGACATCCTGGTTTCCTCCGGCGGCGTGTCCGCGGGCGACCATGACCTGGTCAAGGCCAGCCTGAAAAAGATGGGGCAGGAGATGCTGTTCTGGAAAGTGGCCATGAAGCCGGGGAAACCGCTGGCGTTCGGCAAGATCGGCGAGAAGCCGATCTTCGGCCTGCCCGGCAACCCCGTGTCCTCGTTCGTCTCCTTCGAGCAGTTCGTCCGTCCGGCCATCCGCAAAACGCTCGGATGCCAGGACCTGGCGCATACGACCGTTCAGGCAAAATTAACGAAGACCGTCCGTAAGAAACCCGGCAGACTGCATTTTCTCAGTTCGACGGTTTTCCGGGAAAACGGGGAATACAAGGCGGCGCCCGCCGAGGAACAGGGCTCCGGCATCCTGAAGTCCGCCATGAACGCCAACGGCCTGCTGATCTTCCCCCTGGAAGCGAGCGAGATCGCTGAAGGGGAAACGGTGACCGTCCAACTGCTGGAATGACCTTCCATAAAATGACCCTTCAAGTTTCCCTTCCGGAACGAAAAGAAGAACACGAATCCCCCCGGCCCCCTTTACAAGGGGGAGAACCCCAAATCCTTCCAACTCTTTTGAGAGAGGGAATACACTGCGCCCCCCCTTTACAAGGGGGAGAACCCCAAATCCCTCCAGTCCTTTTGAGGAAGGGAATGCGATGCGCCTCCCCTTTACAAGGGGGAGAACCCCAAATCCCTCCAGTCCTTTTGAGGAAGGGAACGCGATGCGCCTCCCCTTGCAAAGGGGGACAGAGCGCCGCTGGACCCAATCCCGCCTCCCGCTTGCGCGGAGGCGGGAATTGCCCCCCCTTGCAAAGGGGGCGGGGGGGATTTGTTTTTGCCCTGCTCATGGCCCTTCTTTTAATGTCCGCTCCGGCGTTTGCGGAAAACCGCGAGTCCCTGGCGAGCGTGGACCGTGCCGTCAGCCAGATCGAGGCCATGTTCCCGCAATTGGAGGGGACCGTCGTTTCGCTGGAAGGCGACGAGTTCCTGGTCGATCTGAAACAGGGAGACCCGGTCCATCCCGGCGACAAACTCAAGCTCGTCCGTTACGGCGAGGAAATCCTCCATCCCGCGACCGGGAAAAAGCTGGGCCGGAAAGAAACGGAACTCGGCGAAATCGAAATCGTCCAGATCGGCAAAAATTTTTCCCGCGGCAGGGCCTTGGACAAGACCGTCAGGGCCCAGGTGGGAGACGGCGTCCGGCCGCCCTTCCGCAAGATCGCCTTCCTGGTCGCCCCCCTGGAGAGCAAGACGGAAAAAGACATCGACCGCAACCGGCTGGTCTCGGCGCTGGAAAAACGCCTCCAGGAAAATCCGCGCTTCGAGGTCCCCGGCTTCGACCTGGGCGTGTGGATGCTGGAGGCCGGAATCAAGAAGGAGGCCCTGTCGCGCCCGGAGAACCTGGACCGTCTCCGGGAAAAAGTAAAAGCCGATTTCATCCTGCTTCCGTCGGTCCGCGAGGTGAAGGACAAGATGGCTTTGAGCTTCGAACTGCGCTCGACCGCCGACGGCCGGGTCAAGGACAAGGCCGAGGTCCTGGCCGAGCAAATCCCCCTTGC
>JACRGP010000161.1 GCA_016217765.1 Nitrospinota bacterium
CGCCCCGCGCTTGCGCGGAGGCGGGGAATCGCTCCCCCTTGCAAAGGGGGCTGGGGGGATTCCGCATTGGTTATGAAGGTATTCTAGAAAAAATCCCCCACCCGCACAAGGGAAAACCGCCCACTTGCCGCGGGGGGCAATGCGGCGCTTACGCCGGGGCGGTGGCGAATCCGGCGTCACGCTGGCGTTTGCCCGGCGGTCGGGAAAGGATTATACTGGAACCATATCCTTTCGCTCTTAGAGCGTCTAACAAAATGAACCCTTTGGCTCGACCCTCAAATTGCTCCCCTCCCTTGACCGGGGAACGCCCCGGAGCGGGATGGCCAAGCCCGGATTGCCCCCGATGACTCCCATTCGCCATCGGAGCCGAGCCTATTGCGTCCAGCGTCACGCTGGGGAGGGGGCTGGGGGAGGGTGACCAGCGTGAACGCTGGACCCGATACCGCCTCAGGCTGACGCCGAGGGCGGCCGGCGTGACGCCGGATTCATTACCGCCCCGGCGCCAGCGCGGGGCGGCATTGCCCACCGGGGGCGTCCCCGGCGTCATCGCCCCGGCGCCTCCGGGCGTTTGCCCGGCTTTTCACTCCCACCCGGCCTCCCCCTACCAGGGGGAGGGGGTTATGGGAACTTCATTTTGCTAGACGCTCGATAACAGCAAAAACATTTGCAGGAGGGCCGTCCCATGAAACGTCCGCCGTCAATCCGTTTTTTGGCCGTCTGGATCGCCTGTTTCGCGTTTGGCTCCGAGGCGCCTTCAGCCCATTCGGCCGCGATCGTCGAATACCTCACCCCGACCCCGGACAGCAGTCCCACCGGCCTGGCGTTTGACCGCCAGGGAAACCTCTGGATCACGGAGATCAACGGCAACAAGATCGCCAGACTGGACCCGTCCGCGGCGGAGCCGGGGACTTCCAAGGGGATCGTCGAATACGAACTGCCCAACCCCAACAGCCAGCCGCATTACATCATCGCCGCCCGGGACGGGATCGTGTGGTTCACCGAGATGGGGGGCAACCGGGTGGGCCGGCTGGACCCGAATTCCGGGACGATCCAGGAGTTCGACGTGCCCACGCCCAACAGCGAACCCCATCACCTGGCCGAGGCGCCGGACGGGTCGATCTGGTTCCTGGAGTTTGAAGCGAACAAAGTCGCGCGTCTCGACCCCGGCACGGGCCAGATCAAGGAATTTCCCGTGGGCGAGGGCCATCCGCACGACCTCGCCGTCCTCGACGGGAAAATCTGGTACACGCAGGGCGGGAAATTCTGGGCCAAGCTGTTCTTCAATAAAATCGGCGGACTCGACGTCAACACCGGCAAGGTGGAGGAAATCCCCGTGCCGCCGCTCGACTCCGTCCCGCACGGGATGACGCGCGCGGCCGACGGCGCCGTCTGGTTCACCCAGATGTTCGCCGACAAGATCTCCCGGCTGGACTTCTCCAAGGGAAACTTGCCCTCCATCGTCGAATACAAACTGCCGGGGAAGCGCAAACGCCCGCATGACCTCGCGGTGGACGAGAAACGCGGCGCCGTCTGGTTCACCGAAAACCACGCCGACAGCATCGGGCGGCTGGACCTGGCCAAGGCCAAACCGGGGACCTCGCAAGGGTTTGACGAGTTCAAAATCCCGACCCCAGGCGCCCACCCCTCGGAGGTGGCGGTGGACAAAAACGGCAACGTCTGGTTCGCGGAAATGGGGATGTACTTCATGGGCAAGTACCAGAATAAAATTGGCAAGCTGATGCCCTGACGTTTGCCTGAGAATCGACCCGGAATCGCGTCCATGAATTAATACGTTAAAAACAGACGGTAAACGGCAAAACCGTGTTACACTGGTTAAAATAAGATGGGTTGATAAAAGTTATCGGCGGTTTTTTTGGACTTTCGCCTGAGGGTAGCTGAATAAAGTGAGGCGAGATTTATTTCTCCAGCCATCCTCCGAGGACGGTTTTTCTTCTGAAAAAAATCGGTTCTCCGATAGGTAGGGCCCTGCAAACTCGAGCGGTTTAAGGACGCGGAAAGGACACGCAATGAACGAAGTAAAAGTTTACGACCGTTTTGGAAATTTAAAGCAAGTGATCTCGGTAAAGATGTTAAACGAAAGGGCGGAGGAGCAAAGTAAATTCCCCTCCCTTTTCAGAAGAAACAAGAAACCGGCAAAACCGGTAGCCAAAGCCCCCGCAACCCGCACAAAAGCCTAAACCATCCGGTTTTCCCTCTCCCGCGAAGGGAGAGGGAAAACATGATTTCGCCCCGCCTGCCCCGCAAACCCGCGTTCAAATACTGAAAAAAGTTCCTTGCGCCAGCCTGTCGTCTTGATTGCATGGCCTGCGACGCATGAGAACCCTTTCGAAGCCCGATTATCCTGAAAGCCCGGACTCGCGGCAGTCAAGGCCGTCTAATTTATTGATTTCCAGCGCTTTTAAGGTTTGCCGGGTTATTCCGAAAAGTCAACGCCGGGCCGCGATGGGAAAAGCCGCGCGGCCGACAAAAAATTTTATGCGGAATACAGCGCGCAATAATTGACTTTGAACCGTTATCCCCATAAAATGACGCTGAATTTCCAGAAATTTGGAAGGGAGCTTTCCGCGCGAATTTCGCATGGGGCTTGCCTTTCCCCAAACGACACAGACATCGCCATCGAACGGATTTAACTTCATTTTCAAATAAATACAGAAAGAGGAGATTTTCCGCATGGATGCCGTGCAAGAAGCGCCCGCCGCTACGCAAACGGGCAAGGATACCATCAAGATCACCGTCTGTCTGAGCCTGAGCGGTCTTGCCGAAGGCGGGATGGACGTTTACAAGGAATTCGAAAAACAGATTGCCGGCCTCCAGGGAGGCGTGGAACTCGGCGAGCGCCAATGCAACCTGGGCCAGGTCGGGTGCCGGGGTTACTGTTCCCGCGACGTGCTGGTGGACGTGTACGTCCCCGGCCAGCCGCGCGTGACGTACGAAAAAGTGAAGCCCGACATGGTCGACAAGATCTTGAAGGACCACGTCATCGGCGGCAAGGCGTTCGCCAAGGCCGCGGCCAAGGAAGACTACTACGAGACGCTCAAGAAACAACAGCGCGTGGCGCTTGCGTACGGCGGGAGCATCGACCCGGAAAACATCGACGAGTACATCCAGGTTGGCGGCTACGAGGCGCTCCGCAAGGCCCTGACCACGATGAAACCGCGCGAGGTGATCGAGGAGGTCAAGAAATCCGGCCTGCGCGGCAAGGGCGGCGGCGGGTTCAAGACCGGCGTCAAATGGGAAAAAGCCGCCAACGTGGAATCCGAAAAACGCTTCATCGTCGTCAACGGCGACGAGGGCAACCCGGCCTCGTACATGGACCGCTCCGTCATGGAGGGGTGTCCGCACCAGGTCCTCGAAGGACTGCTGATCGCCGCGTACGCCATCCAGGCGACCGAGGGCATCATCTACACCCGCTCCGACTACTCCATCGCCGTGAAACGCCTGAACAAGGCGTTGGAACAGGCGCGGGAGCGCGGGTTCCTCGGCAAGAACATCATGGGCGCGAATTTCAGCATCGACGTCTCCCTGCATCTCGGCATGGAGTCGTTCATCAACGGCGAGTCCACCGCGTTGCTGTCGACGATCGAGGGCAAGAGGCCGTTCCCCAAGGCCCAGCCGCCGCATTCCGCGGAGAAAGGCCTGTGGGGCTACCCCACCAGCCTCAACAACGTCGAGACGTACGCCACCGTCCCGTTCATCGTCAAGAACGGCGCCGGGTGGTACACGAGCATGGGCCCCGAGAACGCCCCCGGGTGCAAGATCTGGGCGATCTCCGGCAACATCAAGTACAACGGGCTCATGGAATTCGACATGAACGCCACGTTCAAAACGGTGATCGACGATTATTGCGGCGGCATCCAGAAGAAGAAGGACTTGAAGGTGATCCACGTGGGCGGCGTCACGGGCGGCTTCCTGCCCCCGGAACTGGCCGACACCAAGACCGACTACGACAGCCTGCTGAAGGCCGGGGTCATCATGGGCCAGGCCAGCTTCGCCGCCTACGACAACTCCGCGTGCGTCATCGACCTGACGCGGTTCTCCATCACCTTCAACGAAGGCGAGACCTGCGGCAAGTGCACCCCGTGCCGGATGGGGCTCACCCTCATCAAGAACATACTCGACCGGATCGCCGAGGGGCGCGGCAAGATCGAGGACCTCGGCAAGCTCCAGAAAATGGCCGAGGAGATCAACGTCGCCTCCCTGTGCGGGTTGGGCGAGACGGCCGTCAAAGCCGTCCTGACCGGCCTCAAGTATTTCCGCAAGGAGTACGAGCGGCACATCGTCGACCAGGTGTGCGACGCGGCCAAATGCACCGGCCTGTACAAATACACGGTGAAACAGGACGATTGCGTCGCCTGCGGCGCGTGCATCAAGCCCTGCCCGACCGGGGCCATCACCGGCGGCACGCGCAAGGTCCCGGCGCACATCGACATGGACCTGTGCATCAACTGCAACGCCTGCTACCAGGCGTGCAACTTCCTCGCCATCGCCTGACCCGAAAAACGCAAAACCGCCCGGGGCAAAACTCCGGGCGGTTTTTTTTGCCAATCTCCAAACAGCCGAGACGGGGGCAATGGGACACTATCCATAGCTTGAACAACAGATAAGAGCGACCCGGCTTTTCACCCCCGCCTAACCCGGATATTGCATGACGAAAGGACTGGAATTTCTCCCCCTTGTAAAGGGGGCGGGGGGGATTCACGCCATGACCGCGGGCGAAAGCTGGGAAATCCCCCTATCCCCCTTTGCAAGGGGGGACAAAACAAAGGCGCTTTTTGCGCCGGGTATTTTTCGTCTCCAGGAGACCGGCAAGCCCCGTTCCCAAAACCCGAAGCGCCGCCATGGGGCATTCGCTCATGCAATATCCGGGCTAACCCCAATACTGTTCACTTAATGAAATAGATGTGTTATCCTGTTGCAAATTTTTTAGAAGGAGGAATATATCTATGGCAAGAACAGCGGCAGGACTACCGGAAGGAACCCGGCTCAGCGATCACATCAGTCTTGGCGTGATCGCCAAGACATTTCCGATGGATCGGATCGAGGCGGCGTTGCGCGCAACGGGCCGGACGAGTCAAAGGTAGCGCGACCTGCCAGCGCGCGTGATGGTTTACTACGTTATCGCCCTTGCGCTGTATATGCAGTCGTCCTACCGTGAAGTGTTGCGTTGCCTGCTGGAGGGTATCCGGTGGCTTTTCGGGCCCGGCGCCGACGTCAAGATCGTCGGCAAGTCCGGGATTTCGCAGGCGCGTACGCGGCTGGGCTGGGAGCCGGTAAAGCGTTTGTTCGACGACCTGGCGAAGCCGGTCGCGGTAAAATCGACCCGGGGCGCATGGTATAGACGCTGGCGTC
>JACRGP010000163.1 GCA_016217765.1 Nitrospinota bacterium
GGAAGGCGCCACGCATTCGAAGGCGCAATTTTCCGGCGCCAAGCTGGAAGGCGCCCTCGGCTATTCCGCCTAAGAGCGTGTAACAAAATGAGGTATTCCATAACTTCCTCCCCCTTGAAGGGGGAGGTTAGGTGGGGGTGAAAAGCCAGCCCACCCTACCCCAGCCCCCAACGTGAACGTTGGATCCAACGCCGCCTCGCGCTGGCGCCGAGGCGGGAATCGCGTTCCGGCGATCGCGAAGCGTCGTCGCCACGCCGCCTCCGGGCGCTTGCGAACGGGGATTTCAAATCCCCCTAACCCCCTTTGCAAGGGGGGATAAAACAAAGCGCTTTTTACGCCGGCTATTTTCCGTCTCCAACAGCTCGGCAAGCCCCGTTCCCAAAACCCGAAGCGCTTCCATACGTCATTCGCTCGCGCGATGTCCGGGTTATTTCAACTTCGGAATCCGGTTTCAAACCAGCTCCAGAAAAGAGCCGATCTTGCGGGCCGCTTCGCCGTTGTGCCGGCCGCGGCGGTCGATGAGGATGGCTTCCATGCCGGAATTGCGCGCCCCCTGAAAATCGGCCACGAATTCGTCGCCGATGTGGCAGGCCTCGCTTGGCGCGGCGCCGCACCGGCCGAGGGCTTCGCGGAATATCTTTCGATCGGGCTTGGCCGACCCCACCACCGCGGACGCCAGGATGAAATCGAAATACGAGGCCAACCCGGTATTTTCCAGGATGGTCCGCAGGCGGGAGTCCCAGTTGGAAATGACGCCGAGGACGACCCCGCGTTCCTTCAACTTGTCCAGGATGCCCGATTCGGCGACGTCCTCGTACACCCGCCAGTTCTCGCTGGATTGAAACGCGTCGTAGACGATCTCGAAATACGCGTCGAAATCCTCCAGCCCGCCGCGGGAGTCGAACACGTTGAACACCAGCGTACGCCAGAACCGTCTTTCCGCTGTCAACCCGCTTTGCGTCCCGAGCGACTCCATCCCGCCGGTTTTTTTCCATTCCATGCCGAAACGCCGGTCGAGGTCCTCCGCCGAACCGGAAAACCCGAACGGACGCGCGTGTTTCGCGTACACCTCGCCCACGGAAGGGTGCACCCGCAGGAGCGTCCCCCCCACGTCGAAAAAAACCGCCTTGTATTTCGTCAATATTGCCATGCGCCCGCCAAGGAAAACATCAGTCCTCTACATTATAACATCGGCGGATGGAAACGGGGCGGGAGCGAGGCTCAATGGTTTTCCTGGAGGAGCCCTACGAACGCGGTCAACCCCATCGCGGCGCCAACGATCAAATAAAATATCATGCCCATGGGATTGCCGCCCATCAGTTCCATCAAAAAACCGCGATTCACGATATAGACCCAATAGAACAAGAACCCGTAGGCCATCAGGAATCCCATTTTGAACCGGCCAAAAATCAGACAAACGGACGCGACGAGCAGGATCAAAACCATCTGCTCGAAGGGGATGGAAAACGATTTGTCCGCGAAAAGACCGCCGATATTCAAACCGTTCAACCATTCTGTTGCATTGTGCATGGATGTCGCTTTCATCGGGACCTTTCATGTGAGACGGATGACACCTATGGAATAGCAACTGCCGTGCCAAACGCCGCCCGTCGGCAACCGGACCCCATTGGATGCAAAATGTATCGATTTTTCATAAATTTACATTAACATCGCGGACGGTAAAAGCTGTTGCGGTTAAAGGTTGAATCCAAAAAGGGTTATAAAAAAACGCACAGCGGCGGACATTTTTGATAAAAGGCCACGCCTAGTGGATAACCGCTTGCGGCCAAAGTTCGACCGGGTTTCGCGACGCGCGGTTTTAACTTTATTCGCCCAATGATTTATGCTAGAAATTTGCGTCTCCGGGAAATTAAATCCTACAAAAAGACCGTTTTCGGTTTATCATGTAAACGCGACGCGGGCAGACGGCGTCTTCGATTTCACTATGGATTCAGCCCACCTTGGGAGAACGTGGCGGCATGGATTTGCCAGGCCGCGAGATTACGTTATCGAATCAATCCGGATTGAAACTCCGGCGGAATGGATGATCGTTTGAGCCCTGATCAGCGCATTGTCATAACGGGGATTGGGCTTACGGCGCCGATCGGCCAGAACCTGAGCGAGCTCAGGAAAAATCTGTTGGCGGGCAAGTCCGGCGTCCGCAAGATCGCCACCCGGTACATGGGCGAGGTACTGGCCGGGGTTTGCGAGTTCGACGAATTAAAGTATCAGAAAAAGAAGGAGTTGCGCCGGGGCACCCGGGCCGGGTCCATCGCCATCTATTGCGCGCGCGAGGCCGTGGCCGACGCGGGGATCGACCTCGACCGGGTTGACCGGTCCCGCATCGGGATTTACATCGGCGTCACGGAGCACGGCAACGTCGAGACCGAGAACGAGGTCTACAACATCAGCCAGTACGGCTACGACGTCAAGTTCTGGTCGCACCACCACAACCCGCGGACGGTGGCCAACAACCCGGCGGGGGAGGCGACCCTGAACATGAAGATCACCGGCCCGCATTACACCATCGGGGCGGCCTGCGCGGCGGGCAACATGGGGATCATCCAGGGGGCGCAAATGTTGCGCCTGCGGGAAGTGGACCTGGCGTTGGCGGGGGGCGTATCCGAAAGCATCCATACCTTCGGGATTTTCGCCAGTTTCAAAAGCGAGGGCGCCCTGGCCTGGCATCCCGACCCGGAGAAGGCCAGCCGGCCGTTCGACAAGAAGCGCAACGGCACGGTGTGTTCCGAGGGCGGCGGCATCTACACCTTGGAGCGGTTGTCCGACGCGCTCCGCAGAGGCGCGAAAATTTACGGCGAAATCGCCGGCTACGCCATCAATTCGGACGCGTCCGACTTCATCCTGCCCAACTGCCAGAGGCAGGCCGAATGCCTGCAACTGGCCTTGAAGAACGCGGGCCTGCAACCGGGGGACATCGACATCGTGAGCGCCCACGCCACCGCCACGCAACTGGGAGACATCGAGGAATGCAAGGCCATCCGGGCGGTATTCGGGGGGCGCTCCGGCGCATGGATCAACAACACTAAGAGCTATATCGGGCACGCCATGGGGGCCGCCGGCGTCCTGGAGCTTTCCGGAAACCTGCCCGCGTTCGACGACCTGACCGTCCACCCGACCATCAACGTCGACGAACTCGACCCGGAATGCGCCCTGGAGCGCCTGGTGATCAACCGGCCCCAAAAAGTGGAGAAAGTGGACTACATCCTGAACAATTCCTTCGGCATGCTCGGGATCAATTCGGTCCTGATCGTGAAACGTTTCAAGAATTGAGCCGCTCAAGAGCGGACCATTCCGCTGGAGGATTTAAAGCGTCTAACAAAATGAACCCTTTGGCTCGGCCCTCAAATTCTCCCCTCCCTTGACCGGGGGAACGCCCCGGAGCGGGATGGCCAAGCCCGGATTGCCCCCGATGACTCCCATTCGCCATCGGAGTCGAGCCTATTGCGTCCAGCGTCACGCTGGGGAGGGGGCTGGGGGAGGGTGACCAGCGTGAACGCTGGATCCGGCGCCGCCTCAGGCTGACGCCGAGGCGGCCGGCGTGACGCCGGATTCATTACCGCCCCGGCGCCAGCGCGGGGCGGCATTGCGCACAGGGGGCGTCCCCGGCGTCATCGCTGTGTTGCCTCCGGGCGCTTGCCCGGCTTTTCACCCCCGCCTGACCTCCCCCTTCAAGGGGGAGGAAGTGATGGAAAACTTCATTTTGTCAGACGCTCTAAATTAAATATTGAAATCCATGCATTTTTTCCCTAGAATTTCGAAAACTTAGGAGAAGAGTAATGACCAAAGAAGAAGTTAGAGCCGCGATTTTGGAAATCCTCTCGGACATCGCTCCTGACGAAGACCTGAGCTCCATAGACGACGACAAGAAACTCCGGGAACAGTTCAACCTGGACTCCATGGATTTTCTCGACATCGTCATGGAATTGCGGAAACGCTACAACCTGGAAGTTCCCGAGAAGGATTACGAACATTTGGTCACCCTGTCCAGTTGCGTGTCCTATCTCCAGCCCTTGCTGAAAAACCGCCAGTTGGTCGGTTGACAGGCCGGTCCTCCAAAAGTTCGATTTTTCCTTCAGTTCCATTCGTTTCGAAATCCCAAAGCCCCGCGTTACCGGCGGGGCTTTTTATTTTCAACCCGCCCGCCTTTTCCTGGACGCGCTTTGCGTTATAATCGTCTGCATTCGAACATACGGGATACAGGAAACCGGTCATGTTTTACGACGCATTGATCATAGGAGCGGGGTTGTCCGGACTGGCGACCGGGATTCGCCTGGCCATGTTCGACCTGAAAGTCTGCATCGTCGAGAAGCACACCGAGATCGGCGGCTTGAATTCCTTCTATAAGCGCAAAGGCCGGATTTTCGACGTGGGACTCCACGCCATGACCAATTACGCCCCGAAGGGCACGCGCTCCACGCCGCTCGGAACTCTGCTCAAGCAACTGCGTTTCCGGCACGACGATTTCCGGCTCTGTCAGCAACAGGTCTCCGAGATCCGGTTCCCGGACAAGTCCCTGCGCTTCACCAACGATTTCGAGTTCTTCGCCCAGGAAGTCCGCGACCGGTTCCCCGGCCAGACCGACGGGTTCCAGAAACTCCTCAAACACATCCGCGAATTCGACGAGCTTTCCCTGGACGACCGGGCGGCCGTTTCCGCCCGCCGGATCCTGGAAAACTGCCTCTCGGACCCCCTGCTGATCGACATGATCCTCTGCCCGCTGATGTTTTACGGGAGCGCCCGGGAAGACGACATGGATTTCTATCAGTTCGTCATCATGTTCAAAAGCGTCTTCATGGAGGGGTTGGCCAAACCCCAGGGGGGCATGCGCTACATCCTCAACCTGTTGGCGGAAAAATACAAAAGCCTGGGCGGGGAACTCCGGACGGGACAAGCTGTAGCGTCGATCGATACGCGCCAAGGCGCCTTCCGATCGTTGACCCTGTCCGGGGGAGAAACCCTGGGCGCGGAACGGGCGATTTCCTCGATCGGCTACGTGGAAACCCTGCGCCTGTGCCGGCCCCCCGTAGCGCCCGAGGACCCGGAAGCCATAGGCCGGATTTCGTTCATCGAATCCCTCTTCGTCGTCGACCGGCAACCCAAGGAACTCGGCCTCGACCGGAGCATCGTTTTTTACAGCGCCGGACCCCGGTTCCGCTACCGGGTCCCCGCGGAGCCCGTGGACACGGCCAGCGGCGTCCTGTGTTGCGCCAACAACTTCGATTATCCCGAGCCGTTGCCCGAAGGGTTGATCCGCCTGACCAACCTGGCGAACCCTGGCCAATGGGACCGTTTTCAGCGCAAGGAATATATCGAGGCCAAAAAGGAATGGCGCGGGCGCGCCCTCGAAAAACTACGCAAATTTTTGCCCGATTTCCGGGAATCTGTGGTATTTTTAGACACGTTTACGCCGAAGACCATCTGCAAATACACCGGCCATATCAACGGCGCGGTCTATGGGTCCCCCCAAAAAATAAAAAACGGCGTAACCCCCATACAAAACTTGTTTATCTGTGGAACGGACCAGGGTTTTTTAGGCATCGTCGGAGCGACTTTGAGCGGGATCTCCATGGCCAATCTCCATGTCCTGAAGAGCCTTTGACAAAGCCAACCGGATGCTGGAAAACTATTTTATCGTCTTTTGCCGTCATTCCCGTGAAAACGGGAATCCAGTATTTTCAAGAGATTTCTGGATGCCCGCTTTCGCGGGCATGACGATTTTGGGGCCAAGAGCGGCTTTTTCAGCGCCCTACTAGTTGCCCCCCGAGCGTCGCGAAAAACCGTCCCGAACGAATGAAAATCATCGCGGGGGAAAATAGAGACTGGCTTAAAGGAGCGCGCTCCTTTTACGACATCGTGGTCATCGGGAGCGGCCTGGCGGGCATGACCGCCGCCAACATGCTGGCCAAACTGGGCCATTCCGTCCTCCTGCTGGAGCACCATTACAACCTGGGCGGGCTGGCGACCTGGTTCAAGCGCAAAAAAGGGCATATCCTCGACATTTCCCTCCACGGATTCCCCATCGGCATGATCAAGACCTTCCGCAAATACTGGACGCGGGACATTGCCGACAACGTCATCCGCCTGAAAAGCATCCGTTTCGAGAACCCCCAGTTTTCCCTGAACACCAGTTTCGACCGGGCGGACTTCACCCGCATCCTCCGGGAGCGGTTCGGCGTCCTGAAAGAAACCATCGACGAGTTTTTCCTGACCCTCCGGGGCATGAACTTCTACGACAAGCTCTCCATGACCACCCGGGAGCTGTTCGAGACCTTCTTTCCCGGCAGGACCGATATCCACCGCCTCCTCATGGAGCCGATCACCTACGCCAACGGGTCCACGCTCGACGACCCCGCCATAACCTACGGCATCGTGTTTTCCAATTTCATGGACAAGGGCGTGTACACGTTCCAGGGGGGCACCGACCAGCTCGTCCGCAAGATGAAGCGGGAACTGGTGAAAAACGGCGTGGACATCCGCACCCACTGCCTGGCGGAGAAAATCCTCGTCGAGGACAAAAAAGTGGTCGGGGTGAAAGTCAACGATCGGGAGATCGCCTGCCGGACGGCCGTTTCCAACTCCAACCTCCTCAGCACCATCCACAAGATGACGGGCGACGAAAACTTCACCCCGGAATTCATCCAGGAGACGAACCAGGTCCGGCTCAACAGTAGCAGTTGCCAGGTGTATATCGGCATCAAACCAGGGGAAACCATCGACCATGTCGGCGACCTGCTGTTCACCTCCGAGGCCCTGGAGTACGATACCGAAGCCCTTTTGAGCAAGGAGGTCACCAGCCGTTCGTTTTCGTTTTATTATCCGGAGATACGTCCGGGTAGCAACCGGTACTCGATCGTTTCCTCCACCAACGCGCGGTACGAGGACTGGGCGGACCTGGGCGACGCCGAATATCAAAAAGCCAAACAGCGCCTGATCGAGACCACGCTGGACGCCCTGGAAAAATACGTGCCGGACATCCGTAAAAAAGCCGGCCATCTCGAAGCCTCGACGCCGCGGACGTTCAAGCGTTACACCCTGCACCCGAAGGGGACCTCGTTCGGGACCAAGTTCGAGGGCTTGAAAATCAGCCGGGAACTCCCCAATCAAATCCTCGGGCTATTCCACACCGGGTCGGTAGGCATCATCATGTCCGGCTGGCTGGGCGCGGCCAATTACGGCGTCATCGTCGCCAACGAAGTCGACAAATTCATGCGGTCCGCGCAATCCCAGACCCAGGCGGTCGCCGGAGTTTAAGACCGCGAAACCCGCCAGCGTGCCGCTGGATCCAACGTCGCCCCCGGGCGTTTGCCCGGCGCCATTCGCGATTCATTTCCCATGCACTTCGACTTCAAGGACCAGACGGCCATCGTGACGGGCGGGACCCGCGGCATCGGCAGAAGCGTCTCCGAGGCTTTTCTCGACGCGGGCGCCAAGGTCATCGCCACGTACCAGTCCAACCGCCAGGCGGCGGAACAATTCCAGTCGGCCAATAAACGCCGCGAAGGCCGGCTGGACGTCCGGCAGTTCGACATCGCCCGCTACGACGAGGCCGAGGCGTTTTTCAAATACGTGGAGGAAACCCACGGGAAATTCGAGATCCTGGTGAACAACTCCGGCGTACGCCGGGACGCCGCGCTCGCGATGATGAAGGAGTCGGACTGGAACCTGGTGATCGACACCAACCTGAACGGCGTCTTCAACATGTGCAAGCCCGCCGTCCGAAGCCTCATGCGGCAACGGTACGGGCGAATCGTCACCATCACCTCCCCCATCGGCCGGATCGGTTTTCCCGGACAGGCCAACTATGCCGCGTCCAAGGCGGGCCAGGTGGCGCTGACCCGTTCCCTGTCCAAGGAAGTCGCCAGCCGAGGCATCACCGTGAACTGCGTCTCCCCCGGGTTCATCGACACCGAATTCATCGCCGACCTGCCCGAGGAGCGGAAGAAGCTCTACCTGGGCCAGGTCCCCATGAAGCGGTTCGGCAAGCCGGAGGAAGTCGCCCAATGCGTCCTGTTCCTCGCCTCCCCGCAGGCCTCGTACATCACCGGAGCGGTCCTCGAAGTCACCGGCGGGATATGAGTTTATGGAAGACGTCCTGAAATACCTCCCCCACCGTCCGCCGTTCCTGCTGGTGGACCGCATCCTGGAACGCGACGGCAACCGCATCCGGACGGAAAAGCGCGTCCACGCGGAGGAATTCTGGTTCGAGGGCCACTACCCCGGAAAGCCGATCATGCCCGGCGTGTTGGTCTGCGAGTCCGTTTTTCAAACCGGCGCCATACTCATGGCCATGCTGGCCGGCGAGGCGCCGGAACCGGCAGGCTCGACTCGGATGGCGCCGGGCGAGCGCCCGGTGGCAATGCCGCCTCGCGCTGACGCCGAGGCGGAACTATCCGCGGCGGTACGCCGCCCGGGCCATCCCGCTCCAGGGCGGTCCCTGGGCGGAAAAGTCCCCGTCATCACGCGCATCGACAACGTCAAACTGAAACACGCCGTGTTGCCCGGCGATACGATGGAAATCGAAGCGACGCTGAAGGAAAAGGTTGGGACCGCCTACTATCTGACAGGGAAAGTCACGGTCGGGGGAAAAACCGTCGTCACGCTGGACTTCGCCGCGATGCTCGTGGAGGAAACGGCATGAGCTTCCTCGGGCTGGAAAACAAGACGTTTCTGGTGTTGGGCCTCGCCAACAAGAAAAGCGTCGCTTACCACGTCGGCAAGGTCTTGACGGAGGAGAAAGCCCGCGTCATTTATAGCGTACGCTCGGAGGAAAGGAAAAAGACCGCCGCCCCGCTCGTGGCCCCCGCCCCCGTCTTGGTGTGCGACGTGGAGCGCGAGGAGGAAATCGTCCGTCTGCGAAAGGAAGTCGAGGCGCGGGTTCCCGTCCTGCACGGCCTGGTCCATTCCATCGCCTACGCCAACTACTCCTCGGGGCCGAAACCGTTTCACGAAACGCCCAGGAAAGATTTTCTGCAATCGGTGGACATCTCCTGTTATTCCCTGATCGCCTTGTCCAACGCGTTCAAGGACCTGTTCGACCCCAAGGCGTCGGTGGCGACCGTATCCATCTCCACCACGCGGATGGCGGCGGAAAACTACGGGTACATGGGGCCCGCCAAGGCCGCCCTCGACTCGTCCCTCTGCTTCCTGGCGAAATCCTTCAGCGCCTTCTCCCAGGTCCGTTTCAACTCCGTGAACGCCGGTCTGCTCAAGACCTCGGCCTCCGCCGGAATCCCCGGCTACATCGAATCTTACCTGCACGCCGAACAACTGACCCTGCGCCGCAAGGCCCTGACGACCGAGGAGGTGGCCAACGCCGCGGCGTTTCTTCTCAGCCCCCGTTCCAGCGGCATCAACGCCCAGGGCATCGTCCTCGACGCCGGGATGTCGGTCAACTACTTCGACAAGGACATCGTCAGGAAATCCATGCGCCCGGAATGAAGCGCGGGTTTTTTTCCGTAGCGGGAGAAAGCTCTTCTACTAAGGAGTTCATAAGTAGCCATAACGGGGAAAATTGAGGACGGCGAATTCCCTTCCCCCTTGCAGGGGGAAGGCCAGGATGGGGGCGCTAGTTCGGCGCGTTTACCCCCACCCAACCTCCCCCCGCCAGCGTGACGCTGGACTCAACGGGCTTGGCTCCGACGGCGACAAGCGTCATTGAGGGCAATTCGAGTCTTGGCCATCCCGTCCCGGGGCGTTCCCCGGAAGGGGGAGGGGATTTTATGTATATTTACTTATGAACTCCTTAGTAAATTCGAACTAGAACCGCAGTTCCTCGAGGGAGCGGAGTTTGGGGGACTGGGATATGAGGTACAGGCCGCGGTCGTCGATGCGGTTCTGGCGGAGGTCGAGTTTCTTGAGCGACTCGAAGTTGGGGGAGTCGGCCAGGGCTAAAAGTCCCGGTGTGCCGATCTCGTTGCCGCTCAGCCGCAGTTCCTCCACTTGGGTCAAACATTTGGACCCGGCGATGGCGCGGGCTCCGGCATCGCTCATTTGACTGTTCCACAAGCACAGGCGGCTCAATCCCGAGAACGTCGCGGATTCGGAAAGGATCCTGGCGCCTTTGTCCTCGAGCCGGTTATGGCTGAGGTTGAGGTCGTGCAGGCGGTTGCCGGTCTTGGACTGGGCGAGGGCGAGGACGCCGACCCAGGTGATGCCGGTACGCTCCATATTGAGCGCGGTCAAATTGGGAAACGCCCGCGACTCGGCCAGGACAAGCGCGCCCTTGTTGCCGATGTCGTTGTCCATCAGGTTCAGGGATTTCAGGTTGCGCCAATGGGGGGACGCCGCCAGCGCCTGGATCCCATGGTAATCGAAATGGTTGTTGCGCAGGGACAGTTTCTCCACCGAGGCGAGGGCGGAGCTCCGCGCCAGGGCTTCCACTCCTTTATTCCCTAATTTTTGCCCGTTCAGGTTCAGGACGGCGCCGTTGCCGTCGGCGCGTATCTTGATCAACTGGCGGACGCGGAAATCGAGGAGCGCTTGTTCTCCGGCGGAGCGGAAATCGGCGTCGTGCATCTCCAGCGCCTGCAGGTTCGGCAGGTTGTTCGACCCGGCGATGGCCAGGGCGCCCTCGTCGCCGATGGGGTTGGAGTCGAGAAACAGTTGCCCCAAGTTGGACACCGTGGGGGAATGGGCCAGAAGGGACGCGCCCTTGGGGCCGATGCGGTTCCAGCCGAGGTTCAAATGGTCGAGAGGGACGAACGCGCCGGTCTGTAACCAGCCGGAGAGCGTCTCGTCGCCGATCTGGTTGCGCCGGAGGTTGAGCAGGCGCAGAGACGGGTTGGCGGGACCGTCCGGGAAACGGGTCAGGCGCGCCGCGCCGATCCGGTTCAGCTCGAGGACCAGGACGGACAGGTTTTTGAGCGTCCCCGATTTGATCAGCCGCAAGGCCCCTTCGTCGCCGACGCGGTTGTTGAGCAGGCTCAGGTTCTGGAGGTTGGGGACGTTCGGGGATTCCGCGACCGCGGACGCGCCGCCGTCGCCGATCTTGTTGGAGTCGAGGACGAGGGTTTTCAAGCCGGTCAGGGTCGCCGAGCGGACGAGCGCGCGGACGCCCGCGTCGGTCAGTTCGTTCCAGCTCAAATCCAGCACGTCCACGCGCGAGAGGTCCTTGGTCTGCGCCAGCAGGGCCGCGCCCTCGTCGCCGATCCTCTCGTAACTCAGGTCCAGCCGTTTTTCCTTGCTATCGACTTTTTCCCGCAGAAGGGAAACGATACGCAACTCGTTCTTTTTATCGCCCATCGCGTTCAATCGTCCAGAGCCCAGTCCGCCTTCACCAGCTCGAGTCCTTTGAGATATTTGGATTCCCGCAACAGCTCCAGGCCTTCGGGATCGATTATATTGTATTGCATATTCAACTCGGACAGGTTTTTCAGCCCGGAGGGTTGGGCCAGGGCCTGCATGCCCTTACGCCCGATACGGTTGGAGTCCAGATGCAGGACCTTCAATTTCGGCAGACGGGACGAATTGGCCAGGGCCGCGGCGCCCTCGTCGCCGATCCGGTTGAAGGAAAGGTCCAGCGTTTCGAGGTCCGACAGGAAGCCGGAGTTCGCCAGGGCTACGGCGCCTTCCGGCCCGATCTTGTTGTTGTACAGACTCAGATAGCGGAGGTTCGCCAGCTTTTCGCACTGGGCCAGGGCTTGCGTGCCGCCGTCCCTGAGTTGGTTGTGGTACAACCACAGTTCGCGCAACGACGGGGTGAAAAAACCGGACCCCGCCAGCTCCTCCAGCGAGTTGTCCTTCAGCCACGTCGCGTTCAGGTACATGATCTCGACGTCGAGCGAATAGCTCTCCGCCAAATCCGTCGCCAGCTCCA
>JACRGP010000164.1 GCA_016217765.1 Nitrospinota bacterium
ACCACTTTGAACATCGACGGCCGCTTGTTAGACCGGGCCGCCGATCTTACCGGGATCAAGAAGAAGACCTCCCTGGTACGCCTGGGACTTGAAGCGTTGATCGCGCGGGAAAGCGCCCGGCGCCTGGCGGAACTGGGGGGAACGGAAAAGGGATTACGCCCCGTTCCCCGGCGAAAGCTTCCTTGATTATTTTCTACCGGTAATTTTTTTAAGTTGGTCTTGCCGTCGCGGACCGGTATAATCTTCCTTTTACTATTCTTCTTATTCCTTTTCCTTGTCCGAGAGGTTGGCATCTCCGTCATGTTGTTCGAATTCGAAGACCAAGCGTTGGGGCCCATCGCGGACAAAGTCCGCGCGGGGGCCCGGCTTTCGCTTGAGGACGGCGTAACCTTGTTCAATTCCCACGACCTGCTGGGCGTGGGCTACCTGGCCAACATCGCCCGCGAGCGGATCAACGGGGACAACGCCTATTTCATCCACAACCGCCACATCAACCACACGAACGTCTGTATCCACAGTTGCCGGTTCTGCGCTTTCGGGACGAAGCGCGGCCGGGACGGCGCCTACGAAAAGTCCCTCGACGAAATTTTCGCGGACGCGGAGAACTACGAGGGCGGCAAGGTGAGCGAGTTCCATATCGTCGGCGGACTGCATCCCGATTTCCCCTTCGAGTATTACGTGGACATGTTGCGCGGGCTCAAGGAGCGTTTCCCGGCGGTCCATATCCAGGCGTTCACCGCCGTGGAGCTTCAACACCTGTCGCGGATCGCCGGGCTTCCGCTCCGGGACACGCTGACGGTCCTGCGCGACGCGGGGCTGGGCTCCATCCCGGGAGGCGGGGCGGAAATCTTCGCCCAACGGGTGCGGCGCAAGATTTGCGGGGAGAAAATCAACGGCGAGGAATGGCTGGAAGTCCACGAAACCGTCCATTCCGTCGGCTTGAAAAGCAACGCCACCATGTTGTACGGCCACGTCGAGACCGCGGAGGAAAGGGCGGACCACCTCGCGCGTTTGCGCGAGTTGCAGGACAAGACCGGCGGGTTCGTCACCTTCATCCCCCTGGCTTTTCACCCTGAGAACACGAGGATGGACCACATTCCGCCCACGACCGGGGCCTTGGACCTGAAGGCCCTCGCCTGTTCCCGGCTCATGCTGGACAATTTTCCGCACGTCAAGGCGTTCTGGATCATGATCACCCCGAAAATCGCGCAACTGTCCCTGTCGTTCGGGGCCGACGATATGGACGGCACGGTGGTGGAGGAAAAAATCGTCCACGCCGCGGGAGCGGCGACCGACCAGATATTCCATAAAAACTCGATCGTCGAGATGATCCGTGAGGCGGGCCGCAAACCCATGGAGCGCGACACCCTTTACGAGGAACTGCAGGAATGCGGCGGCCTCGTTTGATCGAATCGATAAGCTTTGAGATCGCGACGGTTCCCGCCCGGTAGCCAGTCTTCGGGGACTCCCGGAATCCGCGATACCGTCTCCGAAATTCGCGGATGATTTTCCCTTGACATCGTTTTTCGCCAAGTGTATTAAAAAGGGCGTCCTTTTTTTGTTTTCTTGCTCGAAGTTGGGCGAAGGGTTAACCTGTTCCCGCGGACGTTAGGTCAGGCGATATATCTTATTAATTGATTCATTCGGGGTTGATTTTTTATGTCCTATGAGACCAAAAAAGTAATGGTCGTCGACGATTCTTCGGTCATGCGGCAAATCATCAAGAACAATTTGAAGCAGTTGGGGTTCAACCATATCTCGGACGCCGAAGATGGGGCGATGGGCCTCAAGAAACTGGGCGAGGAGCCGGTGGACTTGATCGTTTCCGATTGGAACATGCCCAAGATGACCGGCATTGAATTCCTCAAAGCCGTTCGCGCGGACGCCAAGTTCAAGGGCATCCCTTTTTTGATGGTCACCTCGGAGGCCGATAAGGAAAAAATCATGGAGGCGGTCCAGGCGGGAGTCAGCCAGTATATTGTGAAGCCTTTCAACGCCAATCAATTGGAAGAGAAGATCAAGCAGATTTTTAAATAATTCTTCGCGACCTATCGGATTTTTAGTTCAAAACCGCCCGTGCCGGATGGCGCGGGTTTTTTTTTGTCTTTTTCGGCGAATTGCCGATGGCCGGGCCGGCTGAAATTGGCATTTAGTGAGTCGTTTCAGGCTAATTTTCGTCAGCCGGAGACCCTTGCCGGGCCCGAAGCCCCGATTAATCAATTTATTGTATTTTGTGTTTTTTGCCATATTTGCATTGACCGTTTTGGCGGTTTCCGGGTATAATGCTTCTTAAATTAAATGAATCAATGGGTTGTGGGCGGCTTTGATTGCCGGAGAGGGAATCCGCATGAAAGGCGCCGGCGGATTTTTGGGCCATGGAATCGTGAGTTGCCGGGGGAAGACCATTCTCTCCCGCGCCTCGTTTTCCGGTATTTCAGTCGCAAGGTTTTTTCGACGTGTGGCGGTTCGGACTAATACAGTTTCGATAAACAGGGGGAATCATGACAGCCATAGAGTTCAAGGGCGAGCACATGCCCGAGCAACTGACGAATTGTTGCAAAGACTCGGTCGTGGGGATATTCAATTCCATCTTCGGCGCCGAGCCCGTCCTTCATGAAAACGGCGAGAACGAAAAAGTCGGAGACGGGGTCGTCGGGATCATTTCCTTCATGGGCGACGTCACCTGGCTTCTCATGCTGGTACTGCCCCGCACTTCGGCGCAATCCATCGCGTATAAATTCACCAACTTCGAAGTCCCCTACGACAGCCCGGACATGGGCGACGTGGTCGGGGAACTGTCCAACGTCCTGGCGGGCGACATTATCGCCCGTTTGAGTTCGCAAGGCGTCAAGGTAGCCATGTCCCTGCCCACGATCATGCGGGGCCACGACGTCGAGCCGCTTTTGCCGAGAGGACTGCCTTCCACGAAAATGCGATATTCCATTCCCGCGATTCCCGACGGGACGATTTACCTCAAAATCGCCGGGGCCAAGCCGGGACAAACGGTGGGCCGCCGTCCGGGGACATAGAATTACATTTAAGATAAACTTGTCTTTCCCTGAAAACCTTTTTGTAGTATAATCGTTCCATAATCAACCGGTTTTAATTGTCGCGGTCGAAGGGAGGGGAGCGCCCGCGCTTTCCTTTCCTCAGCTTTAATCCTCATTGCCGAGGTGTTTATGGGAGAAAAGACCAATATGGGAAACCCTTCGTCGGGGACGGACCGCCCCAAGGCCCCCGACATGACCCCCGATTCCATCAAGGAGCCGGGGGCCGACAGTTCCGACTCCGACGGAATGGATTCCATCATCGGCGAATTTCTCGTCGAGAGTTACGAGAACCTGGACCAGTTGGACCTGCACCTCGTGGATTTGGAGAAGACTCCCACCGACAAGAAACTGCTGAGCAGTATTTTCCGCACCATACACACCATCAAGGGGACCTGCGGCTTCCTCGGGTTTTCCAAACTGGAATCCGTGGCGCACGTGGGCGAAAGCCTCCTCAGTAAATTGAGGGACGGGGAACTGCTGTTGAACGCCGAAATCACCAATGGCCTGCTGGCCATGGTGGACGCGATCCGGCAGATCCTGAACTCGATCGAAACGTCGCGTAACGAAGGGGACATGGTCTATACGGCCCTGGTGGAAACGCTGACGCGTCTGAACCAGGGGGAGAAAGTGTCGGTCCCGGCGTCCGCCCCCGCCGTTGCGTCGCCGCCAACTTCCGCGGCCAAGCCTTCCGCTCCCGCGGAACAGCCCGCGGCGGCCGTTCCAGGGCCGGCGTCGGCCCCGGCGCCCGTCGCGGAGGAGAAACCGGCCGAGGCGGCGACGTTGGAGGACCTGTTGCCGGCGCGGAAAGATGACCGGCGGACCGGAGCCCGCGACGCGGATTTTCTCGTGGAGCATCCGGACCGGCGCGCGGGCGTGGACCGCCGGGATGTCCGCGGGGTGGCGGAGGCGAGCATCCGCGTGGACGTGAACCTGTTGGACAAACTGATGAACCTGGTGGGCGAGTTGGTGCTGGCCCGGAACCAGATATTGCAGTATTCGCCGGCGGAGCGCGATTCGACGTTCGTCGCCAGCGCGCAGACGCTGAACCTGATCACGACGGAGCTTCAAGAGGGCGTGATGAAGACGCGGATGCAACCGATCGGGAACGTGTGGGACAAGTTCCCGCGGGTGGTCCGGGACCTGGCGCAGGCGTGCGGCAAGCAGGTGCGTCTGGAGATGGAAGGCAAGGAGACGGAACTGGACAAGACCCTGATCGAGGCGATCAAGGACCCGTTGACGCACATCGTGCGGAACTCGGTGGACCACGGGATCGAATTGCCGGACAAGCGGCTGGAAAAGGGCAAGCCCGCGGAGGGGCGGTTGCTACTGCGCGCGTTCCACGAAGGCGGCCAGGTGAACATCGAGATTATGGACGACGGCGCCGGCATCGATCCGGAAAAGATCAGGCGCAAGGCGTTGGAGAAGAATTTGATTTCGCGGGACCAGGCGTCGCGGATGAGCGACCGGGAGTTGGTGAACCTGATTTTTCTGCCGGGATTTTCGATGGCGGAGAAGGTCACCAACGTGTCGGGCCGCGGCGTCGGGATGGACGTGGTGAAGACGAACATCGAGAAGATTGGCGGCACGGTGGACATCCAGGGGACGCCGGGGGTCGGCACGACGTTGAAGGTGAGGATACCGCTGACCCTGGCCATCATTCCGGCGTTGATCGTGACGTGCGGGGGAAACCGTTACGCGATCCCGCAGGTGAGCCTGCTGGAACTGGTGCGCCTGGACGGCGAGGAAGCCAAGACGCGCGTGGAGATGATCCAGGGGACGCCGGTGTACCGCCTGCGCGGGAACCTCCTGCCGCTGGTGTATCTGGACCGGGAGTTGAAGACGAAACGGACGGAGAGCGCCGACAGCGCGATCAACATCGTGGTGTTGCAGGCGGACGACCGGCCGTTCGGCCTGGTGGTGGAAGGGATCAGCGACACGGAAGAGATCGTGGTCAAACCGTTGAGCAAGCAGTTGAAGGGGATCACGGCGTACGCCGGGTCGACGATCATGGGGGACGGCAAGGTGGCCCTGATATTGGACGTGATGGGCCTGGCCCAAAGGGCGCGGGTGGTGCGCGAGGGCCGCGAGCGCGCCGGGCTGGACCAAGGCCAGAAGGCGCGCGAGGCCGCCGGCGACATGCAGACCCTGCTGGTCCTGGGGATCGGAGATTCGCGGATGGCGATCCCGCTGTCGATGGTGGCGCGGCTGGAGGAGTTCAAGCGCTCGGAACTGGAGCGCTCGGGCGACCAGGACATGGTGCAGTACCGGGGCGAAATCATGCCGCTCATCTACCTCAATAAAACGTTCCGGCCAGGGGAGTCCGTGACCCAGAGCGACCCCATGCAGGCCGTGGTGTACACGGACGGCGGACGGAGCGTGGGGTTGGTGGTGGACCGGATCCTGGACATCGTGGAAGAGCAGATCAAGGTGAAGAGGAGCGCGAAGAGGTCCGGCGTTTTGGGCACGATCGTGGTCCAGGGCCGGGTGACGGACATGATCGACGTGGAAGGAATCATCCGTTCGTCGGACCCCACATTTTTTGACCGGGCCGCGACGGCGGTCGCTTTGGAGGCAAGGTAACTTTCATGGCCGACGAAAAACAATTTTGCACGTTTTATCTGGATAATTTGTTCTTCGGGGTGGAGGTCCTGACGGTCCAGGAGGTTTTCCGGTACCAGGAGATGACGACGGCGCCGCTGGCCCCCCCGGTGGTGAAGGGACTGATCAACCTCCGCGGACAAATCATCACCGCGATCGACCTGCGGAAACGGCTGGAGTTGCCGGAACGCCCGGAAGGCAAACTCCCCATGAACGTGGTCGTGAGGACGAGCGACGGGGTGGTGAGCCTTCTCGTGGACGAGATCGGGGACGTGTTGGAGGCCCCGGCGGAAGCGTTCGAACGCTCCCCCGACACGGTCAACGGCGTGACGCGCGAACTGATCAAGGGCGTCTATAAATTAAAGGACAGCTTGTTGCTCATACTGGACACCGAAAAAGCGTCGCAAGTCGAGACCGGTTCCGCCCGCGAATCCGAAACCTGAAAAAACGCCGGCTTCTCGCCTGGCGAGGAGCTGGCCGCCAGGAATCCCGCCTGCCGGCAAGCCGGCGTTGATCGCGGGGGGCTTGATTTCCCGCCTTTTTTGTCCGGACCGCCGCGGATCCGAAGTCTTTTGCCTATGTCTTACAAGCTACCCAGGTCGGCTGGCGGATGGTACGCGATTCTCGCTTCCCTCAAGATGTTCTGGCAGTCCGGCGCGGTCCTTCCTTTATTCAAGTCCCTGTTTACAAAAAACGCTTGCAAGAGTTGCGCTCTGGGCATGGGCGGCCAGAAGGGCGGACTGCGCGACGAACGCGGAAGTTTCCCGTCGGTTTGCAGTAAGTCGATACAAGCTCAAGCCTCCGATATGCAGGGAGCGGTCCCGGCGGATTTTTTCGACCGCTACGCTATCGCGACCCTGAAAAACCGGTCCCCCCTGGAGTTGGAAAAATGCGGCCGTTTGACCCGCCCCATGCTTTGCGAGCCCGGCGACGTCCGCTACCGGTTCATATCCTGGGACGAAGCCCTCGACCTACTGGTCGAAAAATTAAAATCGACAACTCCGGACCGGGCTTTTTTCTACGCCAGCGGACGTTCCTCCAACGAAGCCGGGTTTGTCCTGCAACTGTTCGCGCGGGCATTCGGCTCCAACAACGTCAATAATTGCTCCTATTATTGTCATCAGGCCTCCGGGGTGGGGTTGTCGCAAAGCCTGGGAACGGGCACGGCGACCATCGAACTGGAGGATCTCTCCGGCGCCGATCTCATTTTCCTCTTGGGCGCCAATCCCTCCTCGAACCACCCCCGGTTCATGCGCGTCCTCATGGACGTCCGCCGAAGGGGCGGCCATGTGGTCGTGGTCAATCCCGCCCGGGAGCGCGGCCTGGAGAATTTCAGCGTCCCCTCCGACTGGCGCAGTCTTCTCTTCGGGTCCGAGATCGCCAGCGTTTACGTTCAACCGCATATCGGC